>NZ_VPBA01000003.1:0-137789 GCF_013418945.1 Acinetobacter sp. YH12112
CATTCTTCCAACGGTTCGTTCGCTCATGCTGTAACCTAAATCATGCATGTCATGTACCAATGAAGGTGCACCCAATCGTGCATGATGCTGCCAATATACGGCTTTTAAATCATTATATTTCTGCGCTGGATTGGCCTGGCGTTTTCGCCAGGCATAATAGCCTGAAGTGCTGACACCCAGGCATTTACAGGCAGAAGATACATTGACTTCATTCACATCCAGATCTTGAATTACCGTGTACTTTTCTTGGCATGATCTGTCAGAAAGTACACATGCGCTTTTTTTAAGATGTCATTGGCTTCCCTGAGCTGTTTGACTTCTTTCTCTAATTCTAAGATCCGCTGTTGTTCTGGTGAAAGTTGACGTTTGCTTGAACCCACTGGATTGGCTTCACGAATCCATTTGTCTAAAGTTGAATAACCCACACCTAATTTCTGGGCGATTGCAGCTATAGGTTCGTGGGAGTTTGAAAGTGCATAATCAATCGCTTGCTGTTTAAATTCAGGACTAAAACGTTTAGCCATTTCTTGAATCTCCAAAGATTAAAGTTACGTTATCTTTAGAGGGACGTGCTGTCCATTATTTTGGCTAGGATCAAAGCTCATGTTTATGATTTATTCCTCATATTTTGAGTTATTTAATTCTTATGTTTTAATAACAGTATTATTTATAAAAAAATAAACCATAAATGAAAGCATTAATTACTGTTGGTTGTAAAACAGATCATGGTGGAATCATTGTTCTAGGTGATGCTTCTTTTTTAGTCGAAGGGAGAGCTGTTCATTTAGATGGGATGACACATTATTGTCCTAAATGTAAAGTTCAATCGCGAGCCATTGCTTCAAACCAAGGTTTTATGACTGTTGGTGGCAAAAGTATTGTTGCTGTGAATGATACTTCAAGTTGTGGCTCAAAATACTTAAAAAATTCTGATCTAGCTGTGATGACTAAGGGAGTTGGCATTGCCAAATCAAAAACTTCAGAATTATTAGTAAATGATTTAATTGATAAAGATAAAGATAAAATAATTAATAAAATATATTGGAGCTATGGGAAAACCTTTACCCCTTTAGAAGAAAAATCAAGATTTTTTGATGATTTAAACGTACATATAGAAGCTATAGGTTACGAAGAGGGTGAAAATATTGATGTAGAGATAAACCCAGACTCTAGCAATTTTGATACATTTGAAAAGTTTACTGTTTCTATTACTATCAATAATGAAGGTAAAGGTTTATTTAAAAATGTCTTTCAAGGAAAAACTATAATTATTGATACGGAATATTAATCATGGCAGTTATAACAGCAACAGCTGGTGGACAATCATCAACAATACAAGCAAAAAGACCCCCGTTTTCAAATTTATGGTCACATTATCCTGTTAAAATGGCCGCAGGTGACGTTTATGCTTTAGTTGGCGGTCAAGCATTAGCCTTATATACAGAGAACCCTACAGGATATGCAAATGCCTGTGCTCTAAGATTAAGTAGATCTTTAAATTATGGTGGAATGCCTATTAAACAATCTACTAGAGGTTATAAAGTTAAAGGAAGTGATAATAAACCCTATCTATTGAGGGTTCGTGAAATGATTACTTTTGTAGAGCAAAACTTAGGTAAAGCAGATATAGCATTTAAGCCAAAAAACAATGAAGATGTATCCTCTCAATTAAGAGGAAAAACAGGAATTATTATTTTTAAGGTGTCAGGTTGGGGAGATGCATCAGGACACGTTACATTATGGAATGGAAGTGATTGTGGAGATAGCTGTTACTTTATACATAGCACCCCAAATGTCAGAACTACAGATATACTTTTTTGGAATTTAAGATAATGAAATTTCTTTTAATATTAGGTATTTGTTTTATTACATCCTCTTGTTATTCAAGAAACTTAGAAATAAGTGTATTAGAAAAAGAGGAGATTAATATTAAAAATTTTGGCTTCAGTTATTGCTTAACAAAAACTAAAGATAAACTATTACTTTCTGAGGCTTCTTTAGCAATGGGAGGCTACTTTCAAGAGGGGGCTTACGAAGAACCAGCCTATAAAAATATAAAAATATTTATAGATAAATATACGAGTAAAAATAATCATGTATATAAAAGTACAGGTAGTTCGACAATATTGATGAATTGCCTTAGCATGTATAACTCTCCCGAATATAATAAGCTCATAACAGAGCAAAATGATTACTGGATCAAGTAAAGAGAGCGTTCAAAATTCTGTGTCAGCCGAATTGGTTAGAGTTTGATTATATCATCGAGCCTACCTTCAAAGTAAATCGATAACTGTGTGATGGTTTGCCCCCAGTTTGTCACTGGCATCGTCCATTTTTCAGAAGCCTGTGGTAATCCTCCCATAAATAACCGAAGTTAAAAGTGGAGGTTAAGCAGCCATGAGAGGTGGCTTTCCTTTGTTGGCTTGATGTGGTCTTTCATAATTGTAATGCCTGAATAGCACTGCTACGCAAGAATTTGTTGCATAATCTTGTACTTCATCTAAAGTATCAAATAAATGTTTGCTCAGCCAACTATAACGTATGGTTCGATTATAACGTTCAACATATGCATTCTGTTGTGGTTTGCCTGGTTGAATATATTCAATACGAATACCTTGTTCGGTTGCCCAACGTACAAATTCATGACTGATAAACTCTGGTCCATTGTCGCATCGGATCACTAAAGGCTTTTCCCGATATTCCAGTAACTGATTGAGTGTTCGAATCACTCGCATTGCTGGCAATGAGAACCCTACCTCAATCGCTAAACCTTCACGACGGTAATCATCAATCACATTCAATAATCGGAACTTACGACCATCAGCAAGCTGATCGTGCATGAAATCTAATGACCAAACCTGATTTGCACGGATTGGCTCTTCCAGTGGTTCAGGTGCATGCCTTTTCAACCTTCTTCTTGGTTTAAGCCAATTCACAGTAAATACGGTAAACACGCCTTGCGGAGCAATGCTCCTCATTCCAAGCGTAATTTTCAACATGGCGTAAATAAGAGAAACACAGACCAAAACCCCAATCGGTGTTTTCCTCAGTCAGCTCAATGAGCTGTTGCGCAATGAGTGCATTATCATCACTATGTTTAGACTGATAACGGTAGCAGGTTTCACTGATACTAAATGCACGGCAAGCTAAGCGAATGCTAATAGCATGCAGTGCTGCCTGTTGTGCCATCTGACGCCGGTGAGATGGCTTCACCACTTTTTTGACATCGCTTCCTGGATGATCTCTGCCTTTAATCGTTCCTCAGCATACATCTTTTTAAGTCTGGTATTTTCTGCTTCCAACTCTCTGAGTCGAGCTATTAATGATGTATCCATACCACCATATTTGGCACGCCATTTATAGAAAGTAGCATTACTCATACCGTGTTCACGACAAAGGGCAGCTACGGGTGTCCCAGATTCAGCCTGCTTCAAAATGGACATGATCTGGCTATCAGTAAATTTAGATGTTTTCATGCAGAATCTCCTGCTCGTATCTTAAGAGAAAACTCTACTTTTAGACCCTATTATTTTTAGGGGGGATTACCATTTAACTTATTATTTCTGAATCATTAACTTATCAAATAGAAAAAAAGCCTAGGGCGTGTCCTCATTTGGCTTTACACCAAATAAACATGCAAGCAATGTAAATCATAGACTGGTAATTTCGTGCAAGCTTATCAAATCGGGTTGCAATCGCTCGGAAATGCTTCAATCTCGCAAACACATTTTCAACTAAATGTCTTAATTTATATAGATATTTATCAAACTCCTTATTCGATCTTTTACTATTTGATCTCATTGGAATGATGGGAATCATATCCTTGTTCTGGGCATATATTCTAATGTGCTCAGCATCATACCCCTTATCAGCAATGAGATAAGTTGCCTCGCCTACAGTATCATTCAGTTGTTTTGCAACTTGACTGTCGTGGACGCCACCCCCAGTGATTTTAAAATCAATCGGTAATCCATTCGCGTCGGTTGCAAGATGTATTTTTGTTGTTCGTCCACCACGTGATTGTCCAATTGCTCTTTCGAAACCATTCCGAGCTCCACTTGCATGTTGATGCACGCGTATGTAGCTTCCGTCAATGAATACCCATTCTTGATCCAAGAAGCCTCGTAATCTAAAAAAAATTTATTCCACAATCCCTTGCTTGCCCAACGATTAAAACGATTTTAAGCAGTTTGCCAAGGACAAAATTCTTGAGGAATATCACGCCATGTGGCGCCTGTACGCAGTTTCCATAAGATCGCTTCCATGATATTTCTACTATTCTTTGAACGGTAGCAACCATGTAATCGCATAGTATCTTGAATTTGCTGCCAGATATCATCGCTAAGAAGAGTACGTGCCATTGAAAATATAGAAATAAAAATAACTCAAAGGAGGATTTTAAGTATTTAAAACCAATTCTTCAAATGAGGACACGCCCTAGATTAATCGTTCTAGGCTTTTAAATTTTGATTGATATATCATCAGTATTTTTTAAACAAAACTATTTTTACTGAGAGCAAAAAATCACACCTTATTTGACGTGCGCCAAAAACTTCCCAATCGCCACCTGTGCAATTTCTGCATCTTCAAAAGACTTCACGCCAGACACACCCATCGCACCGACCAGCTGCCCTTCATACATCAGTGGCTCACCACCTTCTAACATGCCTGAAAAACTCTGCATGGTTAAAAAGCCCATCTGGCCGCCTTTAATAATATCTTCAAACAGTTTAGACGGACGGCGACTGATGGCAGAACATTGTGCTTTTTCAACCGCCAGATTCGCAGTCATAGGCGCTGCCCCATCCATACGTTTCATGGCCAGTAAACTGCCCGTTTCATCCACCACGGCAATACTGACATTAAAGTTATGCTGTATCGCATATTGATGCGCTTCATTTAATAGAAATTCAGCATCACTTAAAGTCAAATAATGTTTGGTTTTCATTTTGATCTCGAATTAACTGAAGCTTCCCTCTCCTTTTAGGAGAGGGTTAGGGAGAGGTCAAATTTACGCTTTCATCTCAGCAAAAGTGGCTTTTGCCGCCTGAATGGTAAACTCGATATCTTCATCGCTGTGCGCGCTTGAAATAAAGCCAGCTTCAAATGCAGATGGCGCCAGGTTCACCCCACGCTCTAACATGCCGTGGAAGAATTTACGGAAAGCGTCGACATCGCATTTCAGCATCGAATCAAAGCTGGTGATATCTTCCTGATCGGTAAAGTACAGACCAAACATCGCGCCCACTTGCTGGGTCTTAAACGCGATACCGGCTTCATCTGCCGCTGCCTGTAAACCGGCCAGTAGTTTTTCCAGTTGTGCTCTTAATTTTTCATAGAAGCCTGGCTCACGCAGATGTTTAAACATCTCGATACCGGCACGCATCGCCAGCGGGTTCCCCGACAATGTTCCGGCCTGATACACCTTACCCAGTGGCGCAATACATTCCATCACTTCGCGTTTACCACCAAAGGCACCGACGGGTAAGCCGGCACCAATGATTTTACCCAAGGTAGTTAAATCTGGGGTAACGCCATAATGTGCTTGCGCACCGCCTAAGCCAACACGGAAGCCGGTCATCACTTCATCAATAATAAACACCGAGCCATATTCATCACAGACATCACGAATGGCTTGCAAGAAACCATCAACTGGCGCAACCAGGTTCATGTTACCGGCAACCGGTTCCACAATCACCCCGGCAATTTCTGAACCAAACTTGGCAAAGCATTCTTTTAAGGTGGCAATATCGTTATATGGCAGGGTTAAGGTGTGTTTGGCAAAATCCGCAGGAACACCGGCAGAGGTCGCTTCACCCTCACCTTTGGTTAACAGGCCAGAACCGGCTTTCACCAGTAATGAATCTGAGTGACCGTGGTAACAGCCCTCAAATTTCACGATCTTGTCACGGCCGGTATAACCACGTGCCAGACGAATCGCGGTCATGGTGGCTTCTGTACCGGAGTTGGTCATACGCACCAGTTCAATTGATGGCATGATTTCGCAGATAATATCGGCCAGCGTCGTTTCATGAACAGTTGGCGCACCAAAACTTAAACCGTCTACTGCAGCATCCTGCACCGCTTTAATAATCGCTGGATGGGCATGACCCAAAATCATTGGCCCCCATGAACCGACATAATCGACATAGCGTTTGCCATCTACATCATATAAATATGCGCCTTGGGCTTTTTCAATAAAGACCGGCGTGCCGCCTACACCATTGAACGCACGTACCGGTGAGTTCACGCCACCTGGAATATGTTTGCTGGCTTGTTTAAATAATTGTTCTTGCTTTGGAGATAGGCTCATGAATCGACTCAACTCAAAATAAAATCAGACAAAAATTTCGGCTTAAACCGCCTTTTTAAATAGTTCAGACCAGTCATATACGCGTTGAGCAACGGTATGCATCGGACGACCTAATATATCACTAATCACCGCACAAAGGTCGGCACCGGCATCAATCACCTGCTGACCATTTTCAACGGTTAACCCCCCAATCGCGCAGATCGGTACATTCAGTTTTGCTTTGGCCTGCTTTAAGGTTTCCAGACCAATATTGCCGGCTTCCGGCTTGGTATCGGTGGCGAAAATTGCCCCAAATGCCACATAGTTAGCGCCATCGGCAATGGCCTGCTCTGCCAGTTCAAGTGAATTGTTACAGCTGCGGCCAATCAGGACATTCTTCGGTAAACGTGCTGCGGCTTCGACAATTGAGCCATCATCCTGACCCAAATGCACGCCGACACCATATTTTACCGCAGCTTCCAAATCATCATTAATCACAAATGGCACTTTGTACTGTGCACACAATGACTTCATATATTCAATTTCATAGGCCTGATCTTCTTTTGCCACCTTTTTACGGCGATATTGCAAGACTGCAACTTCATAGGTCGCCATTGCACCTTCAAGTTTGGCTAAAAGCAGTTCAATCGGATCATCATTGGTAATTAAATATAAGCCACGCATTTTGCCTGCCTGAAACACCTCAAAAAATTGGCTCTCATTATTACATAGTTACAGCTCAAGAGCAGGCCTTGCCTGTATTTTCGCTGATGCTTTGTTTCAGTTCATATTTTTATGCAAAATCCCTAGTATTGGGGATAGAGTCAGCGCCGGTTTCGGCATTTACTAAGACTCACAATAATAACGATATAAGTTGTTGTTTTTTATTTTTTATATCAATAACAACCAACGTGCATTCATGGTCTCATGGACGTACTAGAATTTGATGCCAGGACGCATTTGGGGAAATGTGATCAAACGCTAGTACGTCCACACTCTTTTGACTCTCTTCATTCTTTTTATTTCAATGATTCCAGCTATAAAAAAAGCCCGGAGAAAGGTCACTCCAGGCTTGGAAAGTTAAAAACTGATGTCATCAAAGTGTCATACACTCTGCATTGCTTCAATTAATAGAACATTCACTCTACAATTTCAATGAATTTTTTGACCATTCATCTTATTTTTGACCGAAAGTTTTAGTTTTGCTCGAAAAATGAAGATTAGCTGTCAATTTTATCCAGCGCGCGGTCTTTAAGACTCAGGTTGCCGCGCAGAATGTCGGCAAACATTCGCCAGTCAGAAATAAAGCTATACAGCGGCTGTTTAAAGCTGGCCGGCTTGTTTTTTTCAAAGAAAAAATGACCGACCCAGGCGCAGGCATAACCGGCCACCAGTCCATAGACAAAGTAGCGTGGCTTACGCTGCCTGACCATTTTCGTCAGGCAAATCAGGCCGATACCACTGCCCAGCATATGCAGACGCCGGCTCATGATATTGCGGTGTTCGGTTAAATAAAAACGATAAAACTCGTGATAATTTTGAATTGGACCTTGAGGCGTGTCATCCGGTTTTTTCGCCCATTCGGTGTTGAGGGGTGCGTTCATATTCATCATCCTGATGCTCTGTTCTTGCTCAAATTACCGCATTTTCTGTACAAATAAAAGCCACTTTGTTCGCGCTATTTTTCTGGCTACTTTTTTCAGGACAGATTTTGGTTACAATCAGAAGCCTTAAACAATGAACGCCTTTTCTGGACGCTTGATAATAATTTGGTATAGCGGCGTCATCTGCCAGAAAGCTACTTTTTTGCTGTATTGCTCAATTTTTTAGGACCAATTGAATGACCGAGATTGAATTAAAATTTCAAATTCCTGATGCGCGCCGTAATGCCTTACTTAAAGCGCTGGATCCTAAGAAATCTGAAACCATTTCGCTGCAAGCCCGATATTATGACACTGCCGACCGCCTACTGGCACAGCATGGTATTGCGCTGAGACAACGCTTGGAAGGCACGCGCTGGGTGCAAACACTGAAAGCCGGCAAAACCCATATTGAACGTTTTGAACATAATCATGACCTGGGCGAACTGCACCAGCTACCTGCGCTTGATTTAAGCATTTACGATGCCGCTCCCGAAGCCAGACAGCTATTAGATGCAGTTCTCAGTCAGACTGAAAGCCCGCTGCAACTGCAATTTGAAACCGATATTACGCGTACTTTGCGTGTTATCCAGCTAGATGAAGTCGAGATTGAAGCCAGTTTAGATGTAGGCTGTATTCGCAGCGGCGAGCGTGAATATCCCGTCCATGAGGTTGAGTTTGAATTAAAATCTGGTTCGGTGCAGGCACTGCTGGCCTTCTGTTTTGAATGGGTCAAGAAATACCAGCTCTGGTTAGATGTACGCAGCAAGGCCGAAATGGGCAATTTGCTGGCTTTAGACTTACAAGTCAGCCCGCCGCGTCTGGCTGAAGAATTCCGTTTAAATAAAAAAGCCTCGGCCGATCAGAATTTAAGATTGTTAATTGCCCAGCAATTGCAGCATTTACTACCGAACATTGCGGCTATTTCAGCGGGTGTTAATGAAGCCGAGCATATTGTACAGGCGCAAAATGCACTGAATCAGCTGTATTTAACCGTGCATTTGCTCAAAGACTGGAGTGCGTCTATTTCAGAAAAATGGGCCAATCAGTTACTGGCGTTTAGACAGCAGTTTGACCAGCTGCAACATTTAGAGCACATGCAAAATACCCTCGGCACCTTTTTGCAGAATCCGAATACCGCCTCGAATCTGGCCAAAGATATTTTATATGCTAAAGAGAAACTGGCCAATCTGGTGAAATCGACCCAGAATGTACATCATTATCTGGAACTGTTGATGTTTAGCCTGGATGAAGATGCCTCCCACCCTGCGCAGGATTTAAAACAGGCCGCTCAGCAGACTTTGCAGCATCAATATAAATTACTGCAAGAACAGCTAAACCAGACCAGTCAGACCGATTTTGACAGTCTGGATCAGCTGGCGCAGAAAATTAATGCCCTGAAATTTATTTTCCCGGTACTCACCACGATCTATGATGTTAAAAACCTGCAAAAGTACAGCAAAGCCCTGAACGATGCCCAGCTGGCCGCGCAGGAATATCAGGTTCTTTCCTCCGCTGCGCTGTATATCCAGCAAACCGAGCTGGAAGCCAGCGACTGGTTTGTACTCGGCTGGCTGACCGCAAAACAGGAAGTCCATGCGCAAGCCTTGCTGGATGCCACCGAACAATTCCTGGTGAGTCGCAAGTTTATTAAGTAAGTTCAGCCACTCCCCGCTCCGGCCAGACAAAAGAATACGCTTTATGGCTACTTTTTATGCATGGCTTGGCCTATAGTAAGGTCAATCAAGAATAAAAATTGCAGGAGTTGGTTATGGCGGAAATCGAACTGAAATTTCAGGTGCCGGTGCATCAGCGCCGCGCCTTTGAAAAAGCCATTGCCAAGAAAAAAGCCGTGCCAATGCAGCTGTGGGCCAAATATTATGACAGTCCTGAGCAGCAGTTAGCCCAGCATGCCATCGCTCTACGTCAGCGTCTGGAAGGTCAACGCTGGTGTCAGACCTTAAAAGCACCAGGGCAGCATCATTTTGAACGTTTTGAGCTGGAACTTGCCCTCGGCCCGGATGAACCGGGGCAGCTGGATTTAAGCCTGTATCAGGAACATAAACAGGCGCAAACCTTGCTAAAACAGGCGCTGGAGCTGAAAAAGGCCGATTTAAAAAATACCGGTCTGGAGCTGCAATTTGAAACCGATGTGCAACGCCTGATTGTGCTTGAACAAGTCAAAGACAGTGCAATTGAACTGGCCTTTGATCAGGGCGAAGTCCGCACACCAACAGCACAAAGCGATATTTACGAAGTCGAGTTTGAACTGAAACATGGCGATGTTAGCGACCTGATTGATTTTGTGCAGCCATGGGTAAAACGCTATCAGCTCTGGCTTGATGTTCGCAGCAAATCACAGCGCGGTCAGATGCTCAAGAATCAGCAGGACATCTTGCCCGTTCAACATCAAACACCTTTTAGCCTCGATAAACATGATTCGAGTAGCCGCGCGCTGGCCAAAATTGTCAGCAACTGTCTGACTCATTTATTGCCGAATGCCACCGCGATTGCCGACAATCATTATCAGAGTGGTCATGTGCATCAGGCTCGTGTGGCCATTCGCCGTTTACGCAGCGCGCTGAAAATCTTTGGTCACTGGTCCGAACAGGTACAACCCGAATGGCAAGCGCAATTGGCAGAACTGTTCCGGCAACTTGGTTCCACCCGCGACCGCGATGCGCTGAGTGAAAGCCTGATGCCACGTCTGGCCAAGGCCGGCTCTCCTCTCGCGGAACTGCCAGCAAGTAGCGAAAGCAGCGATGAAATTGATGCGCTGTTTCGCGCGCCAGAAACAGTGCGCCTCTTGCTGGAGCTGCTACAGTTTAGCCAGTGCACAGCACATGAAAATGATCAATCGCTGAAAAAACAGGTACGGAAACAGCTTACAAAAATGCACCGGCAAATTTGTCAGGATGCCGTGCAGTTTGAACATCTGGACAGCGAACAGAAGCATCGCACCCGTAAACGGGTCAAACGCCTGCGTTATTCGGTCGAGTTTATTGCCTCTTTATTTGAAGCCGATGCCGTCAAACAGTATCTGAAAGCATTGAAACCGGCACAGGAATCTTTGGGGCAGTTTAATGATCTGGTGGTGGCCGAAGCCCTGTTTCAACACGAGGTTCAGCAAAACCCGCAGGCCTGGTTTGTTCTGGGCTGGATTGCTGCCGAGCAAAAGCATGTTCTGGCCGAAGCCCAGCAGCATTTGCTGGAATTTACCCGCAGCAAAACCTTCTGGTTGGACTAAAGCCCAGCACGGAGATAATCATTTAGCGGTACTTGCCAAATACCTTCCAGGTACCGTTATCGGCCAGCGGATCATGATAACTATCGCTCCGCTGCTTGCGCGGTTTTTCCCGGGCATCCACCAGCTGAAAATGCGGTTCGACACTCAGCACAATACCGTTGACATAAAAACGGGTGCGAGTATATTCACTTTGCCCATGCTGAAACACATAGGTACGCAAATCAATAAACTCACGGTGCGCCACCAGCGCTGCGCTGTCGTCACTCTCCAGCCACTGTTTCATCGCCAGCATCTGCGCGGCATCAAACTGGCCACACTTTTCCATTAGGCTGGCCAGACCGCGAAAAGTTTTTGATTCTTTGGCCCGGGTTTTATTAATCCGGATTCGGTCAACATGAAAGAAAAATAAAGGCAGGTTTAAGTGACTTGGCAGATGAATGGCATCCAGCACTTCATCTTCCATAAAGGGCTGAAACAGCTCTTGTGCCCGCTCAATCAATCCGGACCATTGCTGAAAATAGGCTTCAACTTCAGCCGGATTGCCATAATAAATTGGCAGCCCTTCTACATTGGCCAGATGTGCCGGCGGCCAGATGTTTTGTCGCAGCAGCGCAATATCACTTTTTAGACTTTGAACCGCAATTGCATCTTGCATCGTGATTCCTTTTTCTTGCTTAGGCTATTTTTAGAGTAAGACAAAGGTTTAGTTTCTGCAAGGCTTTGCCTATAATTATTGTTTATGATTTTAGCTTAGGAAAAATTCATGGTTCAAAAGATTGAAGCAACCGATGTTACCGAAGAAGAAGCGTTAAATGCTGCTTTCTTTGAACGTGCTGATGAATTTATCAAACAGGCCAACGAATTTTGTCGCGTCGAAAAAGGCTCACAGGAACAACCGGCGGAAAAACGCGGTCAGGTCAGTGCTGCCATGTTGTTCGGCACGGCGCGTTTTAATACCTGGGTCGCAGCCAATAACTTCAAAGATGGTGAGGAAATGCGTGCTGCCAAAGATCAGGTCATGTCCTACATTTTGCAGCAGTTCCAGATGATGCTGGAAGACAATTATGATGAATACTGTGAACAGTTCGAGAACTATTTACGTTTCCGTCGTAATGAAGAATTTCACAGCAATAAACACAAACATGATCACGATCATTAAATTGCTAAAAAAAGTCCACCCTGTTGGGCTTTTTTAATGTCATCTTTTCGATAAATACCCTTTTCTTTTTTGCAGACTTGGCTTTGAATAAAATAGACATCTTCAAGGATCAAACCAACCTGCTATGCAAAATCTTGGATTTGCACTGATTGATGCGCATATTCATCAATGGGACCCGTATAACACACCACACAGCGCACGCTTGGCGGTCAAGCTGCTGGGGAAATATCCACGCTTACTGGATAAAACCATCCGTACGCTAAAATCCAAAGCGCTGATTGACACCCTGGGACATACCCAGCATGTCACTGCCCCCTATTTGCCCGAGCATTATTGCCGCGATGTCGGCTTTTATCCGGTTGAAAAAGTGGTGCATGTGGAGGCCAGCTGGCATGACCACAAAGGCAAAGGTGTGGTTGGAGAAACCCGTTTTATTGAGTCGCTGGATTTTACCAAAAATGGTATCCAGCTGGGTGCAGTGGTGGCCACGGCCGACCCGCGTGACAGCCAGTTCAAGCAGATTCTGAAAATGCATCAGAAAGCGGCGCCGCAACATTTTCGCGGGATTCGTAAAATGGCTGCGGTTCATGAAGATAAAGACATTTATGCCTGGGCCGATGATCCGCATTTATACCGTGACAAAAAATTTCTGAAAGGCTTTGAACTACTGGCACAGCATAATTTAAGTTTTGATGCCTGGGTCTATTCCAGCCAGCTGGAAGATGTGATTGCCCTGGCAAAACAGTTTCCGGAAACCTCAATTGTGCTGGATCACCTCGGTACACCGGCCGGTCTGTTTGGTCCGGTCGGCTCGCATACCGGTATTACCCAAACTGCGCGCGACAATATCCTGTTTCGCTGGCAGGAAGACCTGGCAGAACTGGCGCGCTGCCCGAATGTCTATACCAAATTGTCCGGGCTGTTCATGCCGGTACTGGGTCATCAGTTTCATCAGCAGCAACGGCTGGCCTCAAAACAGGAAATCATTGATTTAACTGCCCCGCTGATTCAGCATGCGCTAAAAAGTTTTGGTATGTATCGGGTGATGTTTGGTTCCAATTTCCCGATGGATCGGGTCAGTAGCGACTTAGTCACGATTATTGATGCCTTTAGCGATGTGGTGGCGACGTATCATCCGCAGGCATTAGCGCAGGTGTTCCATGATAATGCCAAACAATTCTATCGGCTCTAATTCTCTATGATAAATTCACCTCATACTTACTCATAGCACCTATAAGGATTGCTGGCAGATGGGATCAGTGCCAACATAACCGGCTTCATAAAAATCTCCCGTTTAGGGAGATTTTTTTATATGAATGATCTGTAATCAGCACTTATTTTACCGGCTGACCATATTGATCAGCCATGACTTCGACCCAATGTTGCGGCAGCAGATATTTCTGGATCACCGCATCAATATCGGCTTTGCTGAGTCGGGCAATGGCCTGATCACGTTTTTCCCGATACGGTAAATCACGGTCAAGTTCCAGCTGTGCCACCAGCATCCGGTGAATACGGCGCTCATCTTCCAGCGCTGTGACACGCTGTTTCAGAATGTCAGCCTTGGCCGCCGCTACTTCCTGTGCAGTCACGCCATTCTTGCGCAACTCCTGAAAGACTTTATGTACCGCCTGCGACAACTGCGCCGCTTTACCGGCAGTATAGTTGGCACTCACACTGAGGGCACCGGAATTTTCAAAGCTGCTTAAACTGAGCGAACTGCCAAAACTGTAGACCAGCGCATTTTTTTCACGCAGCTCTTGCGCCAGACGTGAGGTCAGTTGCGAGTCCCCTAAAATATGACTCATGACCATTAATGCGGCTGCATCGGGATGATCATTTCCCACGGGCAGGGTCATCACGCCCTGATAACTGCCAAACTCACGCTGTTCGGACAGTACATGCTGTTTTTGCGCCGCATAGCTGTTATACGGCACGCTTAAACGCTGATACGGCTGTGCTCCGTTCCAAGTGGCAAACTGCTGTTGCAACAGCTTGAGAACCGGCTTGGCCTCATAATCGCCGGTAATGGCAATCCGGGCATGATCCATGGCAAAAAACTGCCGATACAGCTGTTTGACTTTCTCATTGCTGGCCTGGGTCAACTGCTGCTTGGCAAATTCCGGCTCGAAGTGATAACGCAAATCTCCCGGCTGATAACGCTCGATCAAACGTGCCATATTTAAGGCAGCCACGGTTTCCGGCTCGGTATACGGCCGGTCCAGACTGGCCAGACTTTGTGCCTTGATCAGATCAAACTGGGCCTGTTCAAACAGCGGCTTTTTCATGATTTCCAAGACAAATCTGAAAAACTCATCAAATTTATCTTTTTTGGCCACAATCGAAATGGCCACGCCATTGCTATTGGCCTGTGCCGAAGCTGAACCACCGGCGTCAATGGATTTGTCGGCAATATCCTGCAGGCTGTACTGATCTGAGGCACGCAGCATTAAATAGGCCATCAGGTCAATAATCTCGCCCTGATTAAACAGCGATTTTTCATTGCCAAAATCGACTATAATGGTGGCGTAGGTTTTATCGTCCCGGGTCGAGGTGGGAAACAGTGCATATTTCATGCCATTGGCCAGTGTGCCACGCTGGATTTTGGCTTCAGTCTGGCTTAAGGCCTGTTTGGATGTGTGCAGATACTGCTGAATTTCCTGCTCATAGCTGCTGATGTCTTTGAGTGGCTCGGCCTGTACATCCATTTGATCGAGGGTTTTCAGCGGTTCAGCAGCCTGCTGTTGCTGGGCCTTTTTCTGCTCTTCTGGTGTCGGCTGAATATGCCCGCGCATACGATGTTCAGGAATCAGGAATTGCTGTAAACGTGTATTGACCTGATCCACCGTTAAGGCCTGTAATTCCTGTTGATGGACAAAATACTGTGCCCAGTTGCCCTGCTCCGATACCACATAATCACTTAGCATACCGGCAAGAGCACTGGCATTGCTAAACAGACTGTCCTGGCTATTACGAATCAGGGTTTTGACCCGGTTCAGCTCGGTCTGATTAAAATTTTTGCCCTGCTCGACACCCTGCTGCAAGGCAGTTTCAACCTGCTTGGCATTATGAGTCGGTGCATACAAGGCACCCATAAAGACCAGATTAAAATCCTGATCCAGCCAGGTGGTCGATTGCACCATGGTGCTGATACCGGTTTCAACCATGCCCTGATACAAATGCCCGCTCGGCTGCATGGTGTATAAATACGGCGCCAACGCCAGAGCGGTTTTATGCTGGCCGTTCTGACCATTTAAATAGATATTGAACTTGGCCAGCTGGCTGCCTTTTTGCACTAAAAAATCCCGGTTTTTGATGGTACGGGCATCCAGCACTGGCACCTTGACCTGTGCCGGAATCTGGCGTTTGGCCAGCGGACTAAAGTGCTGATCAATCTGCTTCAGTACCTGCGCTTTATCAAACTTGCCGGTCAGCACCATCACGGCATTATTCGGTGCATACCAGTTGCGATAAAAACGCTGCAATTCCGGCATCTGAATCGACTGCAACTCATTCAGATCACCAATCGGTAAACGGCCCAGATACTGGTTGCCATAGGCCGCTTTCCAGACCTGATCCATTAACACCGCATAGGGCTGATCCATACGCACTTCGCGTTCACGCTTCACAATCGCAATTTCTGCCGGCACAAATTTTTCTTGCAGCACCAGCTTGTCCATACGCTCGGCTTCAAGATAAATCATCTCATTAATGGCTGTCTGATCTGGGCGGATGGTGTTCAGATATTTGGTCGAGTAGTAATCGGTGCTGGCATTATTGCTTAAGGTGTACTGGTTTAAACGGCGCTGGAATTCATCTCCCGGGACATTCTGGGTGCCTTTAAACGCCAGATGTTCCAGTAAATGCGCCATACCGCCTTTGCCTTGGGGATCATTCAGGGAACCGGTAAAGTAGATGGTACTCATCACCACTTTATTTTCTTTGGCATTCGGCGCCAGAATCACCCGAAAACCATTATCCAGCCGGTATTCTTCAATCTGCTGTTCAGATTTTACCAACACCGGCTGGGCAAATGTCGTAGCCCCCACACCCATGATCAGCAAAGACAGGCTGAGCTGTTTAAACCGCATTAACATAATTTTTTCAATACCTTTTACCTGCTGCAGCCGCTTGCATGACTGCAGCATTAAATTGTTTGTTGTTGTGACTTATGTTTGAAAATCACCGGCATACCCAGCGTGATTTCCCTGTTCTGTTTTAATCTAAAAATAACTCGGCCACCAGATATAATTTGGCATAACCGGAAATTTCAATACGCTGCTCTGCTTGTAAGGCACAGTACAGCATTCCACCTCGCGCCGAAGCCTGATAAGCCACCAGTTCAGTTTTGCCGGTTTTTTCTGCCCATAACGGCGCCAGACCGGTATGCATGGAACCAGTCACCGGATCTTCATCAATCCCTTTATGCGGGGCAAAGTAGCGAGCAATATAGTCATAGTCCTGAGAGGGCGCGGTCAAGGCCACATCTAGGTCTGTCGCGGTAATTGCGGTGCTGACCTGATGCAGCTCTGCAATCTGCCGGATTTTGGCCAGATCGGGCTGGGCGGCTAACACTGCCTGCTCAGATTCCAGTACCAGAATATAGGCCTGTGCATTTAAATAGACTTCCTTGACCGGCTGATCAATCACATCCAGCAATTGCGCCGGAAATTCATCTTGCAGTACCGGCACACGGGTTGGAAAATTCATGCGGATTTTGCCATCATCATCTTGCGTGACAATAAAAAGACCTAAATTTTTGACATGAAAATGAATGGTTTTGGCGCGGGTATAATCCTTAAACAGTACAAAGCTGCTGGCCAAAGTGGCATGGCCGCAAAAATCGACTTCAACTGTGGGGCTAAACCAGCGAATCTCGAAATTTTCAGCATTCATCGGCTTGACAAAGGCAGTTTCGGAAAGGTTATTTTCCTGTGCAATATTCTGCATTAAAGCGTCATCAAGCCAGTCTTCGACCACTATTACTGCGGCCGGATTTCCCTTAAATAATGCTGTTGTGAATGCATCAACCTGATACATTTTCATGAATCTGTCTCCCGCTGTATTTTGTGCTTTTTCCCAAGCATGCATCAATGATATAAGTTTTAACACCCGGCACAATGCAGAATTGTTGTTTTCCTGCATATCTCTGGAATGATCTCTGATTGAGGAATAAAAAAATATGACGCTCCCTGCTGATCTGCAAACTGTACCTTTGGAAAAGGCCTATCGTTTGATCAATCATGGTCCGACCGTGCTGGTGTCTGCACAAGATCAGCAAGAAACCGATGTCATGGCTGCAGCCTGGGCCTGTGCGCTTGAGTTTAATCCCGCCAAAGTTACAGTGGTGCTGGATAAAAGCACCAAAACCCGTGCCATCATTGAACAGTCAGGTTATTTTGCCTTGCAGGTGCCGACCTTAAAACAGCTCAGGATGGTGCATCAACTGGGAAGCATCAGCCTGTTTCAGGAGCCGAACAAGCTGGACCGCTGTGGGGTCGAGCTGTTCCAGTTTGAGCATTCTCATGTGCCGACAGTGGCCGGATGCGCCGCCTGGCTGATCTGTGAACTTATTCCGGAGCCGCACAACCAGCAAACCCATGACCTGTTTATAGGCAAAGTCATTACAGCCTATGCCGATCAGCGGGTATTTCGTGACGGGCACTGGTATTATCATGAAGTGGCCGATGAATGGAAAAGTATCCACCATATTGCCGGCGGGCATTTTTATAGCATTGGTCAGCCGGTTTCAGTGGAATAAACAGTTGTTAGATTAGCAAACAAATTGGCCAGATCAGCGCGCAACTGTAATAGCCCGCGCGCCATACAACAATATTTTACGCATAATAAAAAGCGCAAGGAATCTGCATGGATGCACAGCAACGCCGCCTCAGCCTGTTTTTACTGCTGGCCACCTGTTTAGGTATCGGTATTTTTCGTTTTTCTTATACCGCCTTATTACCCAGTACCCGTCTGGCTTTTGAATGGAGTAGCGAGTTTGCCAGCCTGTTAGGCAGCGCCAATTTACTCGGTTATTTAATTGGTGCGGTCTGGGCCATGCGCTTAAACCGGCAGCTATTAAGCTGGATTCAGGCCGCGGCCTTTCTCGGCAGTTTAAGTTTATTCTGCTGTGCGTTCGCCGGTTTTGAGGGCAGCTGGTATCTGTTCTGGCGAATATTGTCCGGCATCTGCGGTGGCTGGCTGATGATTCTGGCGCCGAGCGTGGTTGCGCAGCACTGTGAATTGCAGCATCGGTTTAAAATTAATGTGATTGGTTTTAGTGGCATCGGACTTGGTGTGCTGCTCGCCACATTATTTTTGCCCTATTTAGATCATATCTCCACCTCAAGCGCCTGGCTGATTTTATGTGCCTTTGCCGTGCTGTGCAGTCTGGGTTTAATCCTGCTCAAACCCAAAGCCCTACCGGTTAACATCCAAAGCCAGCCTCAAAGCGCTGCTGCTGTGCCCATCAATAAAAAGGTCTTTGCCAGCCTGCTCTTGGTGTATAGCTGTAGCGCGTTTTCCTATGTACCACACTCACTCTTCTGGATTGACTATTTAAGTCAGGTGCAACAACTCAGCCTGTTCTGGATCAATAGCCACTGGATTTTATATGGCCTGGGCAGTGCCTGCGGAGCGGCCTGTGCCTATTTTCTGGCAAAACAGCTCGGCAATTTCAAAGCCCTGAAAATCCTGTATTGCCTGTATGTGGCGGCCATTTTAGCGGCAATCGCCCCTTGGTCAGTGATGACCTTTCTGTCCTCGTTTTTTACCGGCCTGCTGAATCCGGCGGTGGTGTTTCTGACCTCTTATACCCTGCTCCAGCTCTATGGCCTAGCCTATAAAAAATTATGGGGCATGGCCACTTTATGCTTTGCCAGCGTGCAGTTAATTGGAGGCTTAAGCTTTAGCGGTCTGCAGGTTGCTGACTGGTCTTATCCGCAGCAGTTTTTACTGGCCGGTGCGGTTCTGGCACTGGGAAATCTATATTTTATTTGCAGCCTGCCGGCCACCAAAACACCGGTTTCCACAGCCGAGGTAAACTGATTTAGCTTATTCATCGGTCAGCTCTTGTACCAAATAGGGATAAGGATTCACGGCGCCTTGACCACTGAGATAAATCCCATAATGCAAATGTGGCGGTGTATTTTGAGCATTGCCGCTATTACCGACATAACCAATGATTTCACCGGCTTCAATCCAGTCGCCTTCCTGAATCTCCGCTGCATAATCCTCTAAATGTGCATAATAATGATGGCTTAAGCCCGGACCAATCACCCAGACCACTTTACCCCCAAGGTTGTTGGTGCCCACCCGCGATACAATTCCAGCCGTGGTTGAGCGTACCGGCGTGCCGCGTTTGGCAAAAATATCAGTGCCTTCATGCCGACGCCCTTCACTGCGCGCCGCACCCCAGGTATCACTGATCTGCCTGGCCTGCACACCTTCTACCGGGACCGGTAAAGGCGCCATGAATTCCTGCTGTTGCAATTTCAGATACAGCATCGGATAGCGCATACCGGCGGCATCACCCGAAGGCGGTGGCTGACAGCCGACCAGCAGCACACTCAAACTTAAGCCAAGCGCCAGACCGGCGAGCCGTTTAGAAATCAAGATATTCATGGCACCTGCATCATCAAGGGATGACTTGATCTTAAGGTCTGCTCAGGGGTAGATAAAACACGGTTTTTGTACAGGTTTTGCTGATCTGGGTTTGGAGATGATTCCTCTGCTGCTTTCCGATCTAGATCGTCATGGGCTATATAGATATGACAAAGGCTCTCATCATGAGAGCCTTTGTCAGTAAATCAATTTAAAAACCTATATGCGCCTTTAGGCGATGAAAAAGTTTTTAAATTGGGGGGGCGACATCATTGCTGACGTTGGTTTTTCTGTTTTTGATTTTGTTGCTGAGGCTGTTGCTGCTGTTGACGTTGATTGTCATTCTGCTGCTGATTTTGTTGACGTTGGTTTTGCTGATTCTGTTGATTCTGCTGGTTTTGTTGATTAGCCATTTCATATCACTCCTGTATCAGTTCGATATGTCGCACAATATGTACAGGTATTACTCTACCGGGTTTTGTTTTTTGCCCAAGTCATAAGCTGTATCAAATTGCCTCAATGTAATTGGGCACAGGATTATCCATTACAAATTAAGTGAAAATAGTTTTACTATTTTACCTTAGTCACCCAAAGCATCACTGTGGTTACTTGTCATTACATTGACACAAATGGATGAGAAGATAAGGCATAAAAAACCCGCGTTAAACGCGGGCGGTTGCATCAAATAGATAGCGTTTTATTGGTCCATCTTGTCAATAATCGCCTGACCAAACTCAGAGCAGCGCAGCAAGGTGGCATCTGGCATCAGGCGTTCAAAATCATATGTCACCGTTTTGGCTGCAATCGCACCGGATACACCCCGAATAATCAGATCGGCCGCTTCAGTCCAGCCCATATCGCGCAGCATCATTTCCGCAGACAGAATAATCGACCCCGGATTGACCTTGTCCTGCCCAGCATACTTTGGCGCAGTGCCATGGGTGGCTTCATACATATGAATTGCCCCGCCAATATTGGCTCCCGGTGCAATGCCAATCCCGCCGACTTCTGCCGCCAGTGCATCGGAAATATAATCCCCGTTCAGGTTTAAGGTGGCAATGACCGAATAATCTGCCGGGCGCATTAAAATCTGCTGTAAAAAGGCATCGGCAATTACATCTTTAATCATAATCTCTTTGCCGGTTTTCGGATTTTTCAGCTTCACCCACGGCCCGCCATCGAGCAATTCGCCGCCAAAACGCTCCAGCGCCACTTCATACCCCCATTCCTTAAAGGCGCCTTCGGTATATTTCATGATGTTGCCTTTATGTACCAAGGTCACACTCGGCTTGTCATTATCAATCGCGAACTGGATGGCTTTACGTACCAGACGCTGAGTGCCTTCTTTGGAGACCGGTTTAATCCCAATACCACAGTTTTCTTCAAAGCGGATTTTGGTGACACCCATTTCCTCTTTCAGGAATTTAATAACTTTTTTCGCTTCCGGTGAATCGGCTTTCCATTCAATCCCGGCATAAATATCTTCCGAGTTTTCCCGGAAAATCACCATATCGGTCAGTTCCGGATGTTGCACCGGTGAAGGCACGCCTTCAAACCAGCGTACCGGACGCACACAGACATACAGGTCCAGTTCCTGACGCAAGGCCACATTCAATGAGCGGATCCCACCACCAACTGGTGTGGTTAGCGGCCCTTTAATCGACACCACAAATTCACGCAAGACCTCAAAGGTTTCTTCCGGCATATAGGTGCCATAAATCTTGTTGGCCTTTTCGCCGCAATACACTTCCATCCATTCAATCGCACGTTTGCCACCATAGGCTTTTTGTACTGCCGCATCCACCACGGCTTTCATAGTCGGGGTAATATCCACCCCAATCCCGTCACCTTCAATAAAAGGGATAATCGGATTGTTCGGCACATTCAGGGATAAATCTGCATTTACCGTAATTTTGCTGCCATCTGCAGGCACGACGATTTTCTGATAACCCATAATCCTTGCTACTCCCTGTGATTGGTGGGCGGGCAAATCCATACTATTCTTGCCCGGCACCGGTCTTTTTTGGCTGTCTGCTTAATTGTATTTTTAACTCGATGATCTTTTCAGTTTAATCAAAATTTAACCAGCCCGGGATTTATAAGGGAAATGGCCTTATTTCTGTGCTTAATAAATCGGCATATATCCTGTGGCATCTCTCAGCAAGTTTTACATTTCCAATCAAAATCATCTGCTCAGCTTTGCCATAAAGTTCAGGCAGATCAGACAGAATCTGCTATAGTAGCCCGATATTGTGGACCTTCTTTTTGCTCATTGTCACCCTTTCTCTCCCATGCCGGGTTTTATTACAGTTAGCATAAGAATCACACCCAGATTTTTTTATATTTTTTAGCAGGTTACAGTGAAAATAGTTATTCTTAACAAGCCTTATGATGTGCTGTCGCAGTTTCGTCCCGATGAAAAGCACCCAACCATGGCCGACTTCATTGATGATCCGGATTTACGGATTGCCGGTCGTCTGGACATGGATTCAGAAGGTTTAATGTTCCTGACCGATCATGGCGGTTTAAACCAGTTTATTACCAACCCGGCCAATAAAAAGTTTAAAACCTATCTGGTCCAGGTCGATGGTGACATTACCGAAGAAGCGCTAGAACAGCTGCGTAAAGGTGTAGAACTGAATGATGGCATGACCTTGCCGGCCAAAGCGATTAAAGTGGCTGAACCGGAGTGGTTATGGGAACGTCATCCGCCGGTACGTTACCGCGCTTCGGTGCCGACCTCCTGGGCTGAAATTTCAATTTGTGAAGGCCGTAACCGTCAGGTGCGCCGCATGACCGCTGCGGTCGGCTTCCCAACTTTGCGTTTAATTCGCACCAAAATCGGTTCGATTGATCTGGTTCAGCTGGGCCTGCAACCGGGTGAAACCCGTGAAATTGAACCACTGCTCTATAGCGACTTTAAAGATGTACCAGCCGAACAGCCGTATCGCTCACGTTCTTATGTGAAGAAACCGGGCGGCACTGGTGGCAAACCGATGCAGAAAAAAGTCAACAAAGATGGTACCGCCAAGAAAAAATCCGGCACACCACGCATCTGGCAAATGGAAGAAGGTGAAAAGCCACGTCGCAAGACCAATGGCACCACCCGTCCCAATACCAAATCACGTGGTCGTCGTGCCCGTTAATGAGACTTGCATCTGCTCAGCTAAAAAAGCTGTTGCAAAGATGCGTTGAATAGACGATGAAAATAAGGCTCCAACGGGGCCTTATTTTTTTGCTTGTATTTTCAGCATCACAATGCTATTTATGATTCACATAATTTTAAATTTAAAATAAAACGTATCTTAAAAAAGGAGGCTGCTATGGATCAGCAAGTTAATCCCATGTTTCATCAGGACCGATTAATGCAGCATCTGGGCGCCCATCTGGTGTCGTTTGGTGAACACAGCGCACAGATTGAATTAAAAATTACCGAGCAGCATTTACAAGGCCATCAAACCTGTAACGGTGCGGTGATTTTTGCGCTGGCGGATGCGGCTTTTGCCATTGCCTGCAACACCGGCGAACATCCGGCGGTGGGTCAGCACTGCGGCATTCATTATTTAAAACCGGGCCTGCTCGGCGATACCCTGACTGCGGTGGCAGAACATAAAGCCAGCAGTGGCCGCAGCGGCATTTATGATATTCGGGTCACGAACCAGAAGCAGCAGATTGTGGCGGAGTTTCGCGGTACTTCCCGCCTGATCATCAAATAAGGTGTGATTACGATAGGGTTTATGACGATAGATCTGCATAAAAAAACCGATGCTTGAGCATCGGTTTTTTATAGTATAGATTTCAGACTGTGATTTTACACTTTTAACCAGCGATCCAGTTTGGCCTGATCTTCAACTTTTAATTCAACTTCAGTCAGTTCAGAACCTGCTGCATTCACTTCAAACTGCATCAGTTCATCACGGCGGAAAGCATGTACTGTAAAGCTGCCGCTCTGTTTGGCATACTGTTCGATCAGTTTGCTGCTGGCTTTGAGGCCATCAATGGCAATGATTACATCATGCGCCGACAGACCGGCTTGCGCTGCCTGACCATCACGGCGTGCGGCCTGTACCAGTACGCCTTCCGGTTTATCGGCCAGTTTTAGCCCCAATGGCAAACGCTTGTCATTTTTTAAGCTGTAGCTCAGACCAAATTCCGGGAACAGCTGATCCAGCGGTAATTCTTCGGTGGTGTTAATCAGATGGTTAATCTGCTCAGCCCAGCTATCGCCGGTTAATTCCTGACACAATTCATAAATCGTGCGCTCATGCACCTGAATGCCCTGCTGCGCATTGTCATACAGCTTGCGCATTAACGCATCCAGACTGGAACCACGCAGACGTAAACCGAGGTCCAGACACAAGGCCACCAGACAGCCCTTGTTGTAATAGCTGGTGCCGGCATGGTTGGAGTTTTCATCCTGGCGGTAGAATTTCACCCAGGCATCAAAACTCGATTCAGCCACGGTTTGAATTGCCCGACCCGGATTTTGCAAATAACGGTCAATCTGCGCTTTTAATAAAGCAATATAAGATTCCTGATTAACCACGCCGCTGCGTAATAAAATCAGATCATCATAATACGAGGTAAAACCTTCAAAAATCCATAACAAGGAGGTGTAACCTTCCCGGTTCAGATCATAATTGACAAAGCTGTCCGGACGGATAAATTTCACCAGCCAGGAGTGGAAATATTCGTGGCTGCACAGCCCCAGAAAACGCTGATATTCTTTCGATGGCTCTTCCGGCTCATTGGCTTTTGGCAAGTCATCACGCGGGGTAATCAGGCTGGTACTGTTCGGATGCTCCAGACCACCATAGCTGTTCCCGGTCGCCATGGTCATAAAGGTATAATCCTGAAACGGTGCAGAACCGAACATGGCAATTTCAGTGGCACAGATTTTTTCCAGGTCCTGCTGCATTCTCGCAGCATTCATGGCATGTTTGCCCGACACCACAAATTCATGTGGAATGCCTGCTGCATCAAAACTAAAACGGGTCTGCTCGGCCAGTTCAAACGGCGCATCAATCAGTTCGGCATAGTTTTTGGCTTTTAAGGTATAACGCCCTTTCACCAGACTTTTGGCCACCAGTCCGGTCGCCAGCTGGAAATGTTTCAGTTCGTTTGGCAGGAACACTTCGACTTCAATCGCTTTATCTTCCTGACCTTCCAGTCCTAAACAGGCACAGGCCGGATTGACATATAACCGGGTCTGATCAACATAGGCACCACGCACCGACAGGTCGTAGGCATAAACATCATATTCCACCGTAATCAGTTCATGATCGGTATTAAACAAACGCCATTTGTTCTTTTCAAATTTCTGGATTTTTAAAATACGCCCGGCTTCATCATAAGCCTTGACCGCTTCAATATGTTTGGAAAATTCACGAATCAGATAGCTGCCCGGAATCCAGGTCGGTAAAGCTAGAACCTGTGTCGGATTGGCCAGAAAGCGCAAAGTGACATGAATAAGATGCTGACGATAATCGTCAAATTCGATTTGATAATGCAACATAATGGGCGATATAAAAGATCAAAGAGATAACTTATCAATTAGCTTAACATTTTTTTGTCATGCAATGCGCAGTCGTCTTCATTGTCGAAAATTATCGCTAGTCAGGCGGCAAAAAAAAGCATAGCATGCCTAAAATTTTTATGTTTATGACCAACGGACTGGTTAAAAAAGGAATCCCCTTGAAACGTGTCATCTACCTGATTGCGCTGCTGTGCTGGCTATGCAGCTCGCTTGCGCATGCCACCTTATTATCTTTTAATCCTGAAACGGTTGAAGCAGAAGCCTGGACCGTGCTTGATCCACAATCGGGTCAGGTCATTGCAGAACACAATAGCCAGATTCAGCGCGCCCCGGCCTCGCTGACCAAGATGATGGTGGCCTATATTGTGCTCAAGGACATTCAGGCCGGCAAGCTGAACGTGGCAGATGTGCTGACCGCAACGTCGGTGGTGAAACAGGTGATGTGGGATGAATCCCAGATGTACCTGAAAGAAGGTGAGCAGATTTCTGTCGATCAGCTACTAGCCGGTTTAATTGTGATGTCTGCCAATGATGCCGCCCTAACTCTGGCCGAACGGATTTCTGGCAGCGTACCGCAGTTCGTGGCACGTATGAATCAGGAAGCACAGGCCTTGGGAATGCAAAATACCCATTTCCAGAATCCGGCCGGGATTACCATGCCGGAACATTATTCTACCGCGGCCGATCTGGCCCGTTTGGCACAGGCGGTCGTCAATGACACTCCGGATTATCTCGCTTATTCCAAACAGACCAGTTTTACCTATAACCAGCGTTATCACCGCGCCACTAACATTCTGCTCAAACAGGACCCGACGGTGGATGGCTTGAAAACCGGCTATACCCGAGCCGCCGGTTATAATCTGGCACTGACGGCCAACCGTCTCACCCAGAATTTTGATGATCCGAACCGGCGTTTAATTGTGGTGGTTTTGGGTGCCAAAAGTGCATTTAAACGCGCTGAAATTGCCCAGCAACTGATGAACATCAGTTATGCCTACACCCGCAACGAAGTGGCTTTAAAAAACAAGCAGCTGATTGCTGAGTTGCCAGTGGTAAAGTCGACCCTGAAAATGTTCAAGGTTGAAGTGCAGCAACCGAAAATTGTCACCACGTCTTTATATGGCGAAAATAGCGCGATTGATTTAAAACAGTTTGATGTGACCCAGCAGCGCCTGTTTGTTAACGATACCTTCGGTCAGACCCGACTGATTGAACCCTTAACCCAGACCGAAACCCATTTGAATGTCGAGCTGAAAGAAAAGTTACTGACGGCCCCGCTGGCACAGGTGATGCAGCTGGCCACCGTGCATGTTTATCAGAATAACCGCCTGATCAATACCATTCATCTGGAAGAAGAAGTACATATTGCCGAAGCCAGCCTGTTTGAAAAACTGCTGATCTGGCTAAAAAGCCTGTTTAGCTTTTCCTCCAAGGATGAAACCGCAGCCAAAACTTATCCGCTGGTTTAATCCTGTGAACAAGCACAGTGGAAATGCTACATGATGTAAGTTGTCGAACAATCTGAGCCATTTTCCTGACCGGGAGATGGCATAAATTGAGCCTGTTCTTGCATTAAAAATAACAATATAGGTTCATCATGTCAGCATTACATCGTATTGTGATTGTCGGTGGCGGCGCCGGCGGTCTGGAGCTTGCTACCCAACTCGGTCATCGTTTGGGTGAATCGGGCAAAGCGCAGATTATTCTGGTCGATCAGAAACTGACCCACATCTGGAAACCGCTGCTACATGAAATTGCAGCCGGCACGCTCAATCCGCATCAGGAAGAAACCAACTATTTTGTCCATGCTGCCCAGCATCATTATCAGTTTATATTAGGCACACTGGTTGTCATTGACCGGGCCCAGAAAAAGATTCAGCTGCAGGCACCACAATTTTCCAAAAAAGAGCAGCTACCGAAGCAGATCGACGTGGACTATGACACACTGGTGCTGGCGCTGGGCTCCACTTCCAATGACTTTCATACCGAAGGGGTGAAACAGCACTGTCATTTTCTGGACAGTCTGCCCCAAGCCACGGTGTTTCATCAGGACTTGCTGCACCTGTATTTAGAAGCCCAAAATCAGCCGCAAAGCCGTGCCCTGAATATTGCCATTATCGGCGCCGGTGCCACCGGTGTTGAACTGGCGGCAGAGCTGTATCAGGCCAAACAGACCTTTGCCCAATATGGTTTAAACCGGATTGACCCGCAGCAGGTTCGGATTACGCTCATTGAAGCTGCCGACCGGATTTTACCAGCGCTGTCGCAGCAAATTTCCCGGCATACCCAAGTCCAGCTGGAGCGCTTTGGTATTGAAGTGCTGACCCAGCATCGGGTGGCCAAAGTCGATGAAGAACAGGTTTATTTTGCTGCAGGTAATCCGCTAGAAGCAGAAATTAAAGTCTGGGCTGCCGGAATTCAGGCCCCGGAAATTTTTAAACAGTGGGATGATTTTGAAAAAGATCATCTGCACCGTTTAAAAGTCTATGCCACCTTACAGACTTATACCGACCCCAACATTTTTGCCTTTGGCGATTGTGCCCATTGCCAGCCCAAAGCCGATGAACCGGTGCTGGGTCCGCGTGCGCAGGTGGCCAGTCAGCAGGCCAGCTTTCTGGTTCGTGCCCTGAGCCAGCACGTGAATGGGAAACCACTGCCGATGTTTAAATTCTCCGACAAAGGCTCGCTGATTTCTTTAAGCCAGCATACGGCCGTGGGTGAATTACTCGGTCGGGTCAATGTACAGGGCATAGTCGCCAAGTCGATGTATGTGTCTT
This sequence comes from Acinetobacter sp. YH12112, assembly GCF_013418945.1. Classification (NCBI taxonomy): domain Bacteria; kingdom Pseudomonadati; phylum Pseudomonadota; class Gammaproteobacteria; order Moraxellales; family Moraxellaceae; genus Acinetobacter; species Acinetobacter sp. YH12112. The sequence goes on from NZ_VPBA01000003.1 coordinate 28,254, forward strand.
TATACCGGCTGCATCAGGCCACCATTCATGGCTATACCCATGCCGGGGTGCTGACCGCCAAAGATATGCTCGGCAGAAAAATTGGCCCTAAAATAAAATTGCATTGAAATTTTATCGACTGCCCCAATATCTGGGAAAATGTCATAAAAAAGCCAAATGTGAGTTTTTTGAGTAAAAGTATTCAACAAATTTGCCTTTTCACTTTATGATGTACCCTTAGAAAACTAAATGGATCTATAACATGACTGCTATTGCAAATGACCTCGTGGTTACTTTCCACTACACATTGACTAACGCAGAGGGTGAAACTCTCGACCAATCTCAAGGTGAACCACTTGCCTATTTGCATGGTGCGGGTAACATCATCCCTGGTCTTGAAAAAGCCCTAGAAGGTAAAACTGTGGGTGAAAAATTCACTGTAAACGTACCTGCTGCTGAAGGTTATGGCGAATACAACCCTGACCTGGTTCAAGAAGTTCCAGCGCAAATGTTCCAAGGCGTAGACAGCATTCAGCCTGGCATGCAGTTCCAAGCACAAACTGATGACGGCGTACAGATCGTAACGGTTAAAGCAGTTGAAGGCGAAAACGTAATCGTTGATGCAAACTTCCCGCTTGCTGGTCAAGACCTGACTTTTGAAGTTGAAATCGTAGAAATCCGTGAAGCGACTCAAGAAGAGTTAGACCACGGTCACGTACACGGTGTTGGCGGTCATCACCACTAATCTTGTGACAAGATGGAAAAGGCAAAGTCTGACTTTGCCTTTTTTTATGCCTGAATTTTAGTGGGTGAATAAACCATCACGATGCTGATTCGCCCGCTGCAGACAAGGCTTGGGCCAGATTGTGTTTGGCCTGTGCTTCATAATGCTGCTGGAAATACCGGGTCTGATATAGCGGTTGCATCTGATAAAACTGCATCAATACCGCACGGCGCTTGGGCTGATAAAGCTGCTGCTCAACCAAGGCATATTCCTGACGAATCTGTTGCTGATATTCAGCAAAACGTACTGGCGGCGCAGCCAGAATTGCCAGATCAATATCCAGCAAGGCATTTAAATCTGGCTCATCACTAGGCTGATGCTGCCGGGTCGCGAGAATCCAGCGGCTCACGGTTTCCAGTTGTGCTGCCGTTAAAAAATCTGCACATAACTGCTGGCACAATGTCGCACTTTGTGCTTCATTGTCCTGCGCTTTAGGATGATAGACCGCATCATGAAACCATAACGCCAGCTCGACCAGCGATGGTTGCTGCAACTGTGTGCGAATCTGATCGAAATGCTGCAGACATTCCAGAATATGCTGCACGCCATGATAGTGCCGCTGCGGCTCACTATAGGCCGCCAGCAGCCGCGCATACAGCTGCTGCGTCTGGCAGCGATTCAGCGAAAACTGCTGAGCGCAGCGTTGCCAATACAACTGAAAATCAGCAAGTTCTGATTGCATGGCACGCACTCCCCTGTTTATGCGGCTTGCTCATCTCGCTTAAACACCAGCTCACCTTTTAGGGAGCTGTCAGCATCGAAATAATAGCCATCGCTATTAAAGCCTTTTAAATCTTCAGCACGTTCAATTTTATTTTCGATGATATAGCGCGCCATCAAACCACGGGCTTTTTTGGCATAGAAGCTGATGACTTTATATTTGCCATTTTTCTGGTCTAAAAATACCGGCTTGATGATTTCTGCCTGAATCTTGCTTTCTTTCACCGATTTATAATATTCATCCGAAGCGATATTCACCAGCAATTCAGACTTGGCCGCAGCCAGATCTTCATTGATCAGATCAGTAATGATGGTGCCCCAGAATTCATACAAATTGCTGCCACGCGGATTTTTCAGCTTGGTGCCCATTTCCAGACGATACGGCATCATTAAATCCAGCGGGCGCAATAAGCCATACAGACCTGATAACATGCGCAAATGCTGCTGTGCATAATCAATGTCCTGATCCTTCAGGCTATAGGCATCCAGACCGGTATAGACATCGCCTTTAAAGGCAAACAGCGCCTGACGCGCATTGGAAAAATCAAAATCGGTCTGCCAGTCGCGGAAGCGTTCTACGTTTAAATTGGCAATTTTTTCGCTCACACTCATTAAATTGGCGATTTCTGAAGCAGATAGCGTACGACTAACGTCGATAAGTTCTTGTGAATGCGCTAATAGTCTTGGTAAGGTGTGGCTGTCGGTGGGTAATGCAGATTCATAATCTAAAGTCTTAGCAGGAGAAATTAAGGCGAGCATACACATCCTGATCAAAAAGTGGTTAAAAAATAATTAATCAAACTATAACAGTCAGCTTATTTTAATGCCAATCTGTGTTTTTCCTAAACATAATCGGTAAAATAATCGATTCTCCTGCCATTATTCGATTATCTTATGTCCGAGCAAATTTTCATTCCAGGTCCTGTGGGTCGAATTGAAGTTTTCGTAGATTATCCACAGGGTGAAGTGAAAGGATTCGCGGTTGTCAGCCACCCCCATCCATTGCAAGGCGGCACCCCGCAACACAAAGTTCCTGCATTATTAGCACAAATGTACCTAGAGCGCGGCTGCGTGGTATATCGCCCAAGCTTCCGCGGTTCAGGCCAGAGTGAAGGTGTGCATGATGAAGGCTTTGGCGAAACGGACGATATTCTAGAAGTCATCAAATATGCGCGCAGCCAGCACATTGGCCTGCCGTTCTATGCCGGCGGTTTCAGCTTTGGTGCGCATGTGATGGCAAAGAGTTATGCAGCGCTACCGGTTGAATTACAGCCAAAACAGACCATTTTATGCGGCTTGCCGACTGCGACGGTGGCCGGCGTACGTCACTATGTAACCCCAGAAATTAAAGGCGACATCCTGTTTATTCATGGCGAAGCTGATGATGTGACCCTGCTCTCGGACATGATTACTTGGGCCAAACCACAGCGTCATCTGGTTACCATTTTACCGGGCGCTAACCATTTCTTTACCGGCTATTTAAAACAGCTGCGGATTGCAATTACCCGCTTCCTGGCCTTAGGCTAAAGACAAAAACCCATCTGCTGATGGGTTTTTTTATGGGAGGAGATCAGTGACGGTACTGTTAATTTTAAAATGGATACAGACGAAATGGCTTCGCAATTCCAATCTGGGATTGTTTTAATTTTTCCATTCAAAGGCCGTAAAGTTTTCATCCTGTTTTAAGGTCTGCTCGACCGCCTGGGCCAGCTGATTTAGCAGGCTTTGCGATTCAATCCGGTCAAACCAGTCCTGCTCTTCTTCCGGATAAGACAGGATTTCACACACCAGTCGTCCTTCGACATCGCGGCTTTCACAGCTCACGCTTAAGGGCAAAGGATGATCTTCCACACTAACCGCAATTTGTGCGCCACTTTGTGGCAAGGTTTCAAAGCCGTGCTGGTTTAACTGTCGGGCCAGCAAATCTGCCACATAGTCCTGGGCAATCTTACAGTCCTGTAATTCGGCCTTGTTATCACATTGTGCGGTAAACTGGAGTGTTTTCATAAACGACCCTACTGCTGTTCTTGTTGTATATTTAGCATAAGCAATATAAAACAAACAGCCAAGCAAAAGCTTGGCTGTTTTGGGTTATTTTTCTCTTTATTCGGTCACTTCAATCTGCAGGCCGGCCTGAGCGGTCAATTGGGTAAAGGTCGGGAAGCTGGTCGCGACCGTTTCTGTACCCACAATTTTAATTACTTCCGAGTTACGTAAACCGGCAATCGAGAAGCTCATGGCAATACGGTGGTCATGATGTGACTCAATTTCACCGCCGGTGAACACAGGCGACCAGTCACCTGCTTTGCCCTTGCCTTCAATGATGATGCCATCTTCAGTTGGGGTACAGTCAATGCCCATGGTTTTCAAGCCATCTGCCATCACCTGAATCCGGTCAGATTCTTTGACGCGAAGTTCAGCTGCACCAGTCAATACAGTCTGACCTTCCGCACAGGCTGCTGCAATAAACAGCGCCGGGAATTCATCAATCGCCAGTGGCACCTGATCTTCCGGAATATGAATGCCTTTTAAGGTACGGCTGCCCTGAATACGAATGTCGGCAATCGGTTCACCACCGGCAATACGCTCGTTGGATACAGTAATATCTGCACCCATTTGTTTGAGGATTTCAATCACGCCAGTACGGGTCGGGTTAATGCCCACAGCTTCTAAAGTGACATCGGCATTTTCAGTAATGGCCGCGCCCACCATAAAGAACGCTGCAGATGAAATATCTGAAGGCACCTGAATATTGGTTCCCACCAGTTTACCGCCGCCTTGCAGGGAAATACGGTTACCTTCGGTTTTCACTTCATAACCAAAAGCACGCAGCATACGCTCGGTATGGTCGCGGGTTGGTTCCGGTTCAGTTACTGCAGTTTCACCTTCGGCCCACAAACCGGCCAGTAAAATTCCTGATTTCACCTGTGCCGAAGCCATTGGTAAATCGTACTGAATGCCTTTTAACTGCTGGCTGCCCGTAATTGACACCGGTGGCGTACCACGCTCACCTGTGGTCTGGATTTGCGCCCCCATTTCACGTAATGGCTTGGCAATACGCTCCATTGGACGCTTGGACAAGGATGCATCACCGGTCATCACCGAATCAAAGGCCTGCGCCGATAACATGCCTGACAGCAAACGCATGGAGGTGCCAGAGTTCCCCATATACAGTGCACCGGCTGGAGCTTTGAGGCCCTGCATACCAACACCATGAATGGTCACTTCACCATTTTTCGGGCCTTCAATACTGACACCCATATCGCGAAAAGCCTGCAAGGTCGCCAGCGCATCTTCACCTTCCAAAAAGCCGGTGACATGGGTGGTGCCTTCTGCAATTGCACCAAACATGATTGAACGATGTGACACAGATTTATCACCTGGCACAGTAAATTTACCCTGGAAATTTTTAGAGCCCGGTAAAATCGTAAATTGTTGTGTCACTTTATTGTTCTCCATCAACGGTTTTTTGGCCAGCATATGATTAAAATGCTGACGCGCTGCTTGAGCATGTCCCAGCAGGCCCATTAAAGCCTGCGAGTTTTCCTGTTCGATCAGCTGGCGCAAGATTGCCAGCTGTTGTTCAAAGCCATCGACTGCATTCAAAATTGCCTTTTTGTTGGCAAAGAAGATGTCGTGCCACATTTGTGGATCACTGGCTGCAATTCGCGAGAAATCACGAAAGCCGCCTGCAGCATAGCGAAAAATATCTAAATTGTCTTCCCGGTTGGCCAGTTGCTCCACCAGGTTAAATGCCATTAAATGCGGAAGATGACTGGTATGTGCAAGCACTTCATCGTGCTTGTCCACATCCATACAGATTACTTCCGCTTTGGCTGCTTCCCACAGTTGAATCAGTTTATTGACCGCCCAATCCGCACTGGTCGGTAATGGAGTCAAAATCACTTTATGATTGGCGAATAAATCGACCTTACCGGCATGGACCCCGGTATGCTCGGCTCCAGCAATCGGATGCCCCGGCACAAAACCGGCAGGCAGTTGTTCACCAAAAACCGCTTTGGCTGCATCGACCACATTGCCTTTGGTACTGCCGACATCGGTCAGGATTGCATCAGGTTTTAAATACGGTTTAATCTGCTGCAACACATATTCGGTGGCACGTACCGGCAAGGCCAGCACCACCAGATCAGCATCTTTCACCGCCTCGACCGGATCGCTATAACCGGCAGCAATTAAACCCAAGGCTTTGGCATCTTCTAGCGTTTTTTGCGAACGGGTCGATGCCACTACCTCATGAGCCAGCTGTTCAGCCTGAATCACACGCGCCAGACTTGAGCCAATCAGCCCAAGTCCAATAAAAGCGACTTTTTCAAACAGGGGTTGCGTCATGGCTTATGCCTTTGCCTCCAGACCTAACACCTTCGCCAGTGCAGTCAGGAATTTGGCATTTTCTGCTTCTGTTCCAATCGATACACGAAGATGGTTTGGAATACCAACCGGACGTACAATCACGCCTTCTTTGAGCAAGGCATTGAAGGTTTGTGCCGGATCAGCCTGTACATCAACCAGAATAAAGTTGGCACGTGAAGGTACATAATTCAGGCCCAGTGCCTTAAAGCCCGCTTCCAGCTGCGCCATACCAGCCTTGTTCACTTCACGTGATTTTTCGATAAAGGCTTCATCTTTCAGCGCTGCTACAGCTGCCACCATAGCTAAATGGTTCACGTTAAATGGCTGACGGATACGGTTTAAATAGTCAGTCACCTGTACAGAGGCCAGAGCAAAACCAACTCGTAGCGCTGCCAGACCATAGCACTTCGATAAAGTACGGCTAACAATCAGGTTTGGATACTGATCCAGATATTTCAGGCTGTTGAAGTTTTCCGGGAAGTATTCCACATAGGCTTCATCCAGTACCACAATTACATTGGCCGGTACTTTCTGCATGAAGGCTTCAAATTCAGCTTCTTCAAACCAGGTGCCAGTCGGGTTATTCGGATTGGCAATGAACACCAGCTTGGTGTTGGCTTGAATGGCTGCAGCCATCGCCTCTAAATCGTGCGAGAAACCTTTGGCTGGTACTTCAATGGCCTGTGCATTAATGGCCTGAGTCACCAGTGCATAAACCGCAAAGGCGTGCTGGCTATATACGATTGAGTCCTGCTCGGACACAAAAGCGCGGGCAAACATTTCCAGCAGGTCATTTGAACCATTACCCAAAGTAATCCGTTCATGACCAAAACCAAACTGCGCTTCAATCTGGTCTTTTAAAATAAAACCACCACCATCTGGATAACGACCAATTTCTGCCAGCTCGGCAGCCACAGCCTCTTTGACTTTGTCTGAACAGCCCAACGGGTTTTCATTGGATGCCAATTTCACAATATCGGTAATACCCAATTCGCGCTCAAGTTCACTGATCGGCTTACCTGGTTGATATGGCTTTAACTTAGAGATGCCTTCATTGGCTGGGACAAACGACATTTTTTACTTCCAGATTTACAGGTGAAAAGCAGCCGCATGCAGCGCACACGGCCACCAGAGAATTTTATAAAACTGCCGCCGGATAAGAGCCGAGTACACGGACTTCTTTCACCAATGGACGGATTTCTTCAATCGCAGCTTTAACATTGTCTTGCTCAATATGACCTTCCAGATCAATAAAGAACACATAGGCCCATTTTTCAGGTAAAGCCGGACGGGTTTCAATACTGGTTAGACTAATGTTGTGTTTGGCAAATGGCGCCAGAATTTCCAGCAAGGCACCGGCACGGTCATGTGCAGACACCAGCAATGAAGTTTTGTCATTGCCGCTTTGTGGCACTTTCTCACGGCCAATCACCAAGAAGCGCGTGGTGTTTTCCGGGTTGTCTTCGATATTGCTGTGCATGATTTCAAGATCATAAATGGTTGCCGCAATTTCAGAAGCAATGGCCGCAGAATGCCATTCATTACGAATACGGCGCGCCGCTTCACCATTGGAACTTAAAGCCACACGCTCCACCCCAGGATAATGCGCATCTAGCCATTTACGGCACTGTGCCAGCGTTTGCTGGTGAGCATAAATCTGTTTAATGCTGTCTTTACGGGTATTTGCAGAAATCAGGAACTGATGATGAATCGGCAATTCAACTTCGCCAATCACATTCAGATTTGAAGTTTTAAAGCAGTCTAAGGTATGGTTCACCACCCCTTCAGAGGAGTTTTCTACCGGCACCAGACCATAATGCGCACTGCCCGCTTCCACTTCACGGAATACTTCATCAATGGTTTGTAAAGGGCGCACCAGGGCATCATGACCGAAATGCTTGAGTACCGCAGAATGGGTATAAGTCCCAACAGGCCCCAGGAAGGCAATACTTTGCGGTGCTTCCAGTGCCAGACAGGCCGACATGATTTCACGGAATAAACGTGCCATGGTCTGGTCCGACAATGGGCCTTCATTGCGATCCATAACATTACGTAAAACTTGTGCTTCACGTTCCGGACGGTAAAACAGCGGATTCTCTTCAGCGGCAAATTTGGCTTTGGCCACCGCTTCTGCCAATCGTGCGCGACGGTTAATCAGTTGTTGAATCTGCATATCAACAGAGTCAATTTCCTCACGAATATTGTTCAGGTCAAGAGAAGTCGTTGTGTTTTGATCGTCGTTGATCATTGTTATGTCGCCCTTCATAAACGGTATGCAAACAGTATAACAATAGTTAGCTTTCAAATGTTGCGCAATACAACTTTGATTGATTCAGTCTTAAAAACAAACAGTTGGTTAAACTCTCTGCAACTTGTGAGATTGTTTATCAATTGAACAGCTATGACTCATGAATAATTCTGAACAAGTCACGACGCTTTGCCTGTTTTTCCATCCAGAGTGTAGCGAATTTAAGCAGATGAAACAGGGCCTTTTTCCAATCAGCCGATAGCTTTTGCATCTGAATTCGATGAATAATGATAGGATTTTACAAGTTTATTGCGTAAACTGAACAGGCGTCATAATTACTTACATAGAAAATTACGCCCATAAATATTGAATAAAATTCCAGAAATTTTAACTTGAAAAAGAAATAAGAAAACTGGTTACAAAGCAGCAATGAAATTTTGCTTTTTCCCCTTTACTCTTTTATTTAAAGCAATTCGGAGAATAATAATGTCAAAAAGAATCGCGGTGCTGATTACCCATGATTATGAAGATGCAGACTATCCAGAATTGATCCACGCCTTCCGTGCAGCGCGGCATAGCGTGGTAAATGTTGAAAACAAGGCCGGCAATATTATCTATGGTTATCAACGGCGCAGCTCGGTAACCATCGACCAAAGTATAGATGATGTGACCATTCATCATTTTGATGCGCTGCTGATTCCCGGCGGCCAATCTCCGGCACAACTGCGTGATGATCTGCGTTTTGTCGATTTTGTCCGAAATTTTGCCAATGCCCAGAAACCGATTATGAGCACCTGTCATGGTCCGCAACTGCTGATCCATGCCAGTGTGGTCAAAGGCCGGCGCATGACCAGCATTGCCCCGGTGATGCTGGAACTGATGGATGCCGGCGCCGTGTATTTTGATGAGGCGGTAGTGAATGACAATAACCTGTATATTTCCTCACGCTCACCAGCAGACTTGCCGATTTTTATTCGGGAAAGTCTGCATGTGCTCAGCCTGCATTAAAATCAGTCTCAGAAACACACCCACCAAAAAACACCCGCCCAGTCGATGCTGGGCGGGTGTTTTCATTTGGTCTGATGTACAGGACTTAACGGCCCAATAAACCGCGCGCCACAATCTCTTTCATAATTTCATTGGTGCCGCCATAAATCCGCTGGATACGGGCATCGACAAAGAAACGAGAAATTGGATATTCAGTCATATAACCATAACCACCAAACAGCTGCAGCAGCTGATCGGCCACTTTCATCTGCATATCGGTCGAGAAGCTTTTCAATGCTGCTGCTGTTTCGACATCCAGTTTGCCCTGCATATACAGCTCAACATTCTGGTGATAAAATGCAGCCGTGGCCAGCTCATCAATTTTAGCCTGTGCCAAAACAAAACGGCTGTTCTGGAACTGGCCAATTTTCTGGCCAAAGGCCTGACGTTCCTGAACGTATTGCGTGGTGATGTCAATCGAACCGCGGATAGCGCCCAAGGCGGTGGCGGCAATCGCGGTCCGTTCACGTGGCAATTCCTGCATTAAATAAGCAAAGCCCTGGCCCGGCTGGCCCAGTAACTGTTCTTTAGGTACCTTTACATTATCAAAGAACAATTCCGAGGTGTCCTGAGCGTGCAGGCCAATCTTGTCGAGGTTGGTGCCTTTCTTAAAACCATCCAGATGGGTATCGACTAATAATAAAGACACGCCTTTGGCGCGTGCCTGCGGATCGGTCTTTACTGCCAGCACTACCAGATCGGCATGTTGACCATTAGAAATAAAGGTTTTAGAACCATTTAAAATATAATGATCATCCTGCAAAATGGCATGACTGCGCATGGCTTGCAAGTCAGAACCAGCACCCGGCTCGGTCATACCAATCGCACCGACCACTTCACCGCTAACCATTTTTGGCAACCAGTACTGTTTCTGTTCTTCTGAACCAATATTTAAAATATACGGCGCAGCAATTTCTGAATGACAGGAAATACCGGTAGACAGTGCGCTATAACCAGCACGTGCCGATTCTTCCACCAGCATCAGCGAATAATGGGTCGGTACGCCATAGCCGCCATACTGTTCCGGTACATCTACACATAAAAAGCCGTTTTCACCCAGCTGGTTCCAGACCGAGCGCGGCATAATTCCTTCCCGTTCCCACTGTTCATAATGCGGGGCAATCTGTTCACTCATAAAGCGGCGGAAGTTGTCACGGAATAATTCTAAATCTGCATCATAAGCCAGCATAGTCCATCCTTGTAGGGTATACATTCTTGTTTTACATTCAGCCCCATGCTATGCATTTTAAAGCGTACTGTCATGGCTTTTCCCGGCTTTTTTATTGACTGCCAAGTAATAAAAAAAGGAAGCCGAAGCTTCCTTTAGTCACCGCCCTGCTGTTAAGTCGAAGCAGATTGCTGGTTTTGTTCTGCCATCTTGCGGTCAATTTCTTCCGGATTATTTAATGCATATTGCAGCTTTTCCTGATCCAGCTGACCGACCCACTTCGCTACAACAATGGTTGCCAATGAGTTACCCACCAGATTGGTCAAGGCACGTGCTTCAGACATAAAGCGGTCAATACCCAGAATTAGCGCCAGACCGGCCACCGGAATCTGCCCCACAGCCGCCAGTGTTGCCGCCATCACAATAAAGCCTGAACCGGTCACCCCTGCTGCGCCTTTAGAGGAAATCAACAGCACCAGCAATAAAGTAATCTGATGATGCAGTTCTAAAGGTGTATTGGTGGCCTGAGCAATAAAGATTGCGGCCATGGTTAAATAAATCGAGGTACCATCCAAGTTAAAGGAATAACCCGTTGGAATGACCAAACCCACCACCGATTTTTCACAGCCGGCAATTTCCAGTTTCTTCAACATACGCGGTAGTACTGATTCTGAAGATGAGGTCCCCAATACAATCAGTAATTCTTCGCGAATCATGCGGATCATTTTCACGATACTGAAACCGGTCATACGCGCAATACTGCCGAGTATGATAAAAATAAACAGCACACAGGTCAGGTAGAAGCAGATAATTAACTGCGCCAGTTGCGCCAGACTGCCAATCCCGTATTTACCAATGGTAAAGGCCATCGCACCGAAAGCACCAATTGGCGCAACTTTCATGATCATGTTCACAATGTTAAAGAACACATGCGAAATCTGGTCAATCAGTTTCAAGACCGGCTTACCTGCTGGCCCTAAACGGTGTAAAGCAAAACCAAACAGGATGGCAAACATCAGCACCTGCAGGATTTCACCCTGGGCAAAGGCACCGACCACGGTATTTGGAATGATATTTAACAGGAACTCGACTGTAGATTGCGCTTCACCAGTTTCTACATATTTGGAAATACCGGTGGTATCCAATGAAGCTGGATCAACGTTCATGCCAACGCCTGGTTTCCAGACGTTAATCACCACCAGACCAATAATCAGGGCGATGGTAGAGACAATTTCAAAATACAGTAATGCCACGCCACCGGTTTTACCGACCGATTTCATGCTTTCCATACCAGCAATACCACTCACCACGGTACAGAAAATCACCGGCGCAATAATCATTTTGATTAAACGGATGAAGCCATCACCTAAGGGTTTCAGCTGCTCACCCAGACCCGGAACATACTGTTCCACGCCATTAATAATTTGTGTGCCACTAGGAGAATAATGACCGACGAGAATACCTGCAATAATTGCAATAATCACCTGAAAATACAGGGATTTATAAATAGGTTGTTTGGCCATAACAGATCTACTTTTGTTCTTGTCCCGAGGACAAATACCCTTGATTTTTTACCCACGACCTGTTCTGCCTGTTTTTAAAACAACAGGCATACGCTGCCTTGAGCCATGGCTCAAAACATTCAACGCTTTATTTTCATCGGCAAAAGTCGGACTTACTTTGAGCCGCCAGAATCAACAGGCTCAAACGCAAAAGCGGCTTTTAGAACAGGAGATGAGTAAAAATAAAAAACAATATAAAACGCTGCGAATTTTACCTAAAATTCAAATGTAGTGCTGCTAAAAACAGCGCGAACTGGCGAACTTTAAAGCAGAAACAGCTTAGACATTAGTCTAAATCCGAGCAAAGCATACGGTTTTTAAAAAGCCGCGAAAATGTGTATATTGTGGGAAGCGACCGGCGCCATTTATTTGAGATTCAGGCAGTTACATGAGCACGAAAAGAAACATTTATAAAGACGTTGAACATCCTTTTGCCCAGTACGTGCGTATTGTGGGAAAAGGCAAAAATGGTGCACGTTCCCTCACCTATGAAGAAGCCTATCAGGCCTTTTCCATGATCCTGAAACAGGAGGTACTGGATGTTCAGCTCGGCGCTTTTCTGATGCTGCTGCGGGTCAAGGAAGAATCGGTCGATGAACTGGCCGGCTTTGTTCAGGCCACCCGTGACCAGTTGCAGTTTAAAGCTTTAGATGTAGATCTGGACTGGTCCTCTTATGCCGGGAAACGCAAACATTATCCGTGGTTTTTACTGGCCGCGCTGACCCTGGCCAAACAGGGTTTTAATATTGTGATGCACGGTGCTGCCGGGCATACCATCAACCGGGTCTACACCGAACAGGTGCTGGAATACTTAGGCTATCCAATCTGCCAGTCAGATACGGAAGTCGAACAGCAATTACAGCAGCGTCATTTTGCCTATCTGCCTTTAGACGTGATTTCTCCGGTGCTGGCCGATTTGATTGCACTGCGGAATGTGATGGGCTTGCGCTCTCCTATTCATACCCTCGCCCGACTGATTAACCCCTTTAATGCCAAAGCCACCGTGCAGGCCATTTTCCATCCGGCCTATCGCAGTTCCCATCAGCAGTCGGCGTTTAAACTGGGCTATCTGAACAGTGCGGTGATTAAAGGTGAAGGCGGCGAATTTGAACGGAATCCGGATGCCAAAACCTTAATTTGTGGCATTCGTAACGGCGAGCTGTATGAACATGAATTGCCAAAGCTGACCGACAACCGCAGCCCGATTGAAGAAGAACTGGACCTGGCGGTATTTAAAGCCGTCTGGGAAGGCCAGCAATCGCATGACTATGGTGAAGTGGCGGTGGTGGAAACCATGGGCATCGCGCTGTATACCATGGGCGTCTGCGACAGTTTTGCAGCAGCCATGGACAAAGCACAGCAATTCTGGGCTGCGCGTTTAAATGCTTAAGCCACAAAAGACTGCCAATAAAAAAGGTAAGCCGCGGCTTACCTTTTTTGCATGAATCCGTTTCCTTAAAGTTTAAATAAACTTGATCGGCTGGAAATCTTCATTTTTGTGATGATCATCATCACATTGTTCACCTTCTTCCTTGGTGCCACGGTCGATATAACCGCTACGTTCAGTTTCCGGTAAATGCTGGATTTCCCAGGCATACACGGCCTGCATACAAATTTCGCGCTGCTCTTTGGTCAACGCCACACCATTCGGCCATTTACCAATCTCTACCGCGGTTTTTAGACGACCAACAATTTCAGGATTGAGTACGGCCAGCATCTGTTCAATATTCATCATAAATCCTGCTGTTGCAAAGAATCAAAATCTTGGTTCCAGCCGAGCTTGGTACGACATGCCATATAAAAGTCATAACCCGGTGGATGAAGTAGGTTTAACTTATAGGGATGCTTGCGGATATGCAAACTGTCCCCGACACTGAGTGAAACACTGTGCTGACCATCGGCACTTACCATTGGCAAGACACGGTTTTCACGAATCTGGATTTTAATTTCGCTTTGTCCACCCACCACAATCGGGCGTGAAGACAAGGTATGCGGATGCATCGGTACCAGCACAATCGCATCCATACTCGGATGCACAATCGGGCCACCACCAGACAAGGCATAGGCGGTAGAACCAGTAGGCGTAGATACAATTAAACCATCACTGTGCTGACGATAAACATACTGACCATCAATATTCAGGTCAAAATCAATCATGTGTACCGATTTACCGGAATGCAGCACCACATCATTTAAAGCCACTGCTTCATAAATGACTTCACCTTTGGAGCGCACTTCCATTTCCAGCAGGAAACGGCGGTCCAGCTGAAACTCGCCTTTTAATACCTGATCCAGCTTGAAGATGACTTCCGTGGGTTTAATATCGGTCAGGAAGCCTAAACGGCCACGGTTTACCCCGATGACCGGCGTATTGTATTTGACCAGCGCGCGCGCTGCATGCAGCAACGAGCCATCACCGCCGACCACAATCACCAGATCAACCACTTCGCCCAGCAAGGCGCGGCTGACGGTTTGGGTGTTCGGATAAGGGACCAGTTCTGCTGTTTCTGCATCAAATACCGGATGCAAGCCTAAATTCAGCAGATGATCATGAATTAAACTGAGCGTTTCTACGACCGAAGTTTTGCCAGGACGTCCAATCAATCCGATATTACGAAAGTTCTTGTGTGAAATTTGCACCTACGACATCGCTCCGCTACGATCCGTTGACTATAATAGCACTAACCCGAATGTTTTAAAAAAACTTTAGAAATCTGAATCCAACCGTTTTTTCTCCTCGATTGGCCGCTTCATTCACAGATTAAATATTGCAAATTATGTAAAAGCTTCGCATGATTAGCCTAATTTCTTAGGGTTTTATTGCGATTTATGAAGTCTGAACGTGGCATAGGTATTATTGCACTTCTATTTTGTATACTGGTGATTGGGGCATTTCTGGCATTAAGTATCTACCTGATTCGATTAGATAATATTGTTAGAGATAAATTTGAAGGACAGCGCTGGGACATTCCAGCCAAGGTCTTTGCTCGTCCGCTGGAAATCTATACCAATGCACCGCTCAATAAAGCCGATTTCGTGCAGGAATTAAAACTTTTAGGCTATAAAAGCGCAGAAAGCTATAACAAAACCGGCAGCTATGTCGATGCAGGCGACACCTTGTTTGTACATACCCGCGGCTTCGATTTTGGTGAAAGTGTTGAACCGGAACAGGTACTCAAAGTCAGCTTTGCCAATAACCAGATTGCTGAAGTCAGTGCAACCAAACCATCAACTACCGGTATTGCCCGTTTAGAGCCCATGCTGATTGGCGGGATTTATCCGCAGCACAATGAAGACCGGGTGCTAATTAAACTGAACCGGGTGCCAAAACCGTTAATTGAAGCCTTAATTGCCACCGAAGACCGTAATTTCTATCTGCATCATGGCGTGTCGATTCGCGGGACTGCACGTGCCATTGTCAGCAATATTACCGGCGGGAAACGTCAGGGCGGTTCGACCCTGACCCAGCAACTGGTGAAAAACTTTTATCTGACCCCGGAACGTACATTAAAGCGTAAAGCCAATGAAGCGCTGATGGCGATGCTAATTGAGCTGCATTATGACAAAGATGAAATTCTGGAAGCCTATTTAAATGAAGTGAACCTGGGTCAAAACGGCAACTATTCTATTAATGGTTACGGTCTAGCCTCACAGTTCTATTTTGGTCTGCCGCTGCGTGAACTGAATATTGCCCAGCAGGCTTTTCTGGTTGGTCTGGTGCAGGGACCGTCTTTATATAATCCATGGCGTAATCCGGAAGCGGCCGAAAAACGCCGTAATATTGTATTGAACAATATGCTGGTGATGGGCTATCTGACGCAGGAACAGTATGAAACCGAAACCGCGCGTCCGTTAAATGTGATTGCCAAACCGACCATGGGCCCTGCCCGCTTCCCGGATTTTCTGGACATTGTGCGCCGTCAGTTACGTGCTGAATATCAGGAAGGTGATCTGACCAATCAGGGACTACGGATTTTTACCACTTTAGACCCAATTGCACAGACCAAAGTACAAAGCGCATTTAAAGAATCAGTAAACCGTCTGGCCAATGCCAATCCGCGCCGTTTAAAAGATTTGCAAGGTGCGGTGCTGGTGTCCCATCCTGAAAATGGTGAACTGGTGGCTGCAGTCGGCTCTACCCAAGACTTTACCGGCTTTAACCGTGCGCTGGATGCCAAACGTCAGGTCGGCTCGCTATTGAAGCCAGTCATCTATTTAAGCGCACTAGAATCGGGTCGCTATAACTGGGCCAGTCCGGTACAGGATACCGAAATCAGTATTCCATCTGCCGGCAAGTCATGGACACCGCGTAATTACAGCGGCAGCGAACATGGCGTAGTCCCGATGGCGCAAGCGCTGGCCAATTCCTATAACCTGTCGGCGGTACGTTTGGGTCAGGAATTTGGTCTATCGACCTTCCGTAACCATCTGATTAAATTTGGCGTCAGCAGCGAAAATATTCCACAGTATCCGTCCATTTATCTAGGCGCGGTCGATTTATCACCTATGCAGGTGATGAATATTTATGGCAACTTTGCCACCGGTGGGTTCCAGTATCCAACCAAAGCCATTCGCGCGGTGGTCGATTCTAATGGTCGTCTGCTCGAGCGTTATGGCCTGTCAGTACAGCAGACCATTGAACCGTCTGCGGCCTATATGCTGAATTATGGCCTGCAACAGGTAATGAGTGCAGGAACCGGACGTGCAGCCTATAACAGCCTGTCCAGCGATTTAAAACTGGCCGGTAAATCGGGCACCACCAACGATACCCGCGACTCCTGGTTTGCCGGTTATTCGGGCAACTATTTAAGTGTGGTCTGGTTAGGGCTGGATGATAACAAAGTCACCGGTTTGACAGGTTCATCGGGTGCCCTGCCGGTGTGGAGTAACGTGATGCGTCAACTGCGCCAGAAGCCGGTAAATCTGCGCCAGCCGGACAGCGTGCAGTGGCACTGGATTGACCGTGACTCTGGTCACTTGTCGGCTCAAGGCTGTGCCGGTGCGATGTATATTCCGATTTATCGTAATCATGTGCCGCGTCAGGCCACCGCCTGTGGTTTACCGCATTATCAGGTTGAGCCGGTTTACAATTCGGATACCGAATATTACCAAGCTGTACCTGAAAGCAGTGACAGTATCGAGAATTATATCCAGGAAAGTGAAGCCGAGATGGAAAGACAACTTTCCGAAAATGATGCACGCATCATTTCAAGCGGCAGTTATACGCAATAAGTGGACCCTTAATTAAATGACCTTGAAATATCTGATCTTGGGGATGGGACTGGCTGGACTGGTGGGCTGTCAAAGCCTGCCGGAATCCAAGCCGGCACCGCAACCGGACCAAGAAAAAACGACTGAACGAAAAACCATTCGCACACCCACCGGCGTGGTGATTCATCCTTATGAACAGGAAGAAATTCAGCGCAAGAAATTACAGGTCGTGGTTCCTGAACAAAAAGTACAGCAGCGTTTTGAAGATGGCCGCTCTTTACCAGCGTTTAAGAAACTGATGCAGCAGACCCAGACGGCTTATCGTCAGGGACAATGGGCGCGTGCCGAAGCTGCCGCCTTACAGGCACAGCGTCTGGCACCGCAATCGGCTGAAACCTATATGTATTTAGGGCTGGTGGCGAACCAGAAAAAACAGCCGAAAAATGCAGAAGCCCTGGCCCGCCGTGGTCTGAGCTATGCACAAACACCGGCGATGAAACGCCAACTGTGGCTGATTATTCAAAAATCTGGTCAGCTACAAAACAATAGCCGTACCGTGCAACAGGCACAGCAAGCGCTGAAACAGCTTTAGGCTGAAGCGCTATCCAACGCATCCATAAAGCGAATCCCGGCAATGCCATAGGCATGGTGTTGCTGGGCCTGCGCCAAGTCCTGCCGATGCATCCCGCCTAAGGCAAACACCGGAATATCGACCTGTTTGGCCCAGTTCTGAAATTGTGCCCAGCCTAATGCCGGAGTATCCGGATGGCTGGCTGTTGGCAGCACCGGACTTAAAATTGCAGCATCACAGCCAATATTCTGCGCATGTTGTAACGATTCCAGATCATGACAGGCGGCAATATAACGCTGACCGGCCTGCAGGCTGCCCTTGTGCAATTGCAGACATTGTTGCTGCTTTAAATGGATGGCAGCGACCGAGACCTGCTGCACGCTATTCAGCTGCTTCCACAGTTCCAGATTAACAATTAATGATTTTAAACAGCCAATATTCTGCTCAGCCAGTTCAATACTGCGTTCCGGTGCCGGTGCGACACGCCAGTACAGCAGTTGCTGGGTATCCGGGGTATCCAGACAGTTTAAGTCTTCACTAATTTTGATACATTCAGGCCAGTAGAGGCGTTGCAGCATACGCTGGTTGGCTTGCGGGAAATTCAAACGAGCCAAATCCTGCCGTTTATACCAGGTCCACGGTTGCTGGATGTCTGAGAGCAACGCCGCCGGCACAAAGGCATGGAACACATGCAAATTGACAATCACATCTTCATATTCATGCCGGATAAAATCAAACTCATGCCACTGGATCAGGTCAATGCCTACTTCTTCGCGCACTTCACGGCGACAGGCCTGCACCGGGGTTTCATGCTGCTCTACCTTGCCGCCGGGAAATTCGTGCTTATTGCCCTGATGCTGTTTGGCCTCGCGCCAGCCGACCAAAACCTGGGTCTGATGCAATAAAATCCCAATCGCGATATGTAGATGTGGCTTTGACATGAAACGTCCTGTTTTAAAAATATGAGCAAGTGTAAGCAAATTTATACTTTTTATAAATTCCCCAAATCAAGCATTGACAGATATATTTGATAATGATTATCATTTATATCGTTCAACATACACCACGGAGTCGAAGGAATGAACGCACCATTTAGCCTGTTTAGCCGTAATGCAGATCAACAGCATGCCTTACCAATGTTACATTCTAATAACCTATTTGCTCTCGGTCGTGAAATTCGCATCATGCATGCCGGAGAAGAATACCGCCTACGCCTTACCCGTAATAATCGCCTCATTCTCACCAAATAAGAACAATATCTGAATAATAATAATCGTGGGAAGCAGCAGTATGAATCAGCGCATACTGCTTTTTAACTGCCCATGCGTATCTCAAGATTGAACTCAATGTTGTTATTTTCGATTTTGTTATTTTTGCTTCACACCGGGCAAACTCAGTTCCACCAGTAAACCGCCTAAAGCTGAACGGCTAAACTGCAATTGGCCCTGATGCAGGCTGATAATCTTTTTACAGATCGAAATACCAAGACCACTGCCTTGGGTTTGTGTGCCCAGCGCCCGATAAAAACGCTCACCCAGACGTTGTAACACCTCATCACTGATCTCTTGACCATTATTTTCAATACACAGCTGCACCTGTTCAGCATCACCATTGATACTGACCACCACCTCACCCTGTTGCGTGGCATAGCGGATGGCATTGTCGATCAGGTTACGGATACAGGTATATAGCAATTCCGGATTGGCCTGAATGATCGCCGGTTGTAGCTGCAAGCGCGGTTTAATCTGTTTTTCCAGACTAAACGGTGCCAAGGCCTCCAGCACATCCAGCACCAGCTTTTGTAAATCAACCTCGGTTATAGGCAAGTCTTGTAGATGTGCCGGGTCTAAACGCGCCAGTAATAGCAGATTCTCCAGTACCTGAGTGCCGCGGTTGACATCGCGTTGAATCTGGGCCAGATCTTCCGCTAATTGCGGTTGATCCTGATATTTGCGTTTTAACACCTGCAAGCGCATTTGAATGGCAGAAAGCGGCGAACGCAGTTCATGTGAGGCGTCAGAAGTAAAACGCTGCTCGGCTTCTAAAGAATGTTCCAGCCGGCTAAGCAAACGGTTTAACTGCTGCACCATCGGCTGTAATTCCAGTAATTCTGGCTGGGTACTTTGTACCGGACTCAGGTCCTGCACATGCTTTTGCGCAATTTGCGCAGACAAAGCCTGTAAAGAGCGGAACTGTTTACGAATAGCAAAATGTACAATGCCCCATTGAATCAGCCACAATAAAATTAAAATCGCGGCATAGCCCAGACCTGTGGCCCAGATTTCCTGGAAACGCACATTCATTTTCTGGGTCATCAGTACGCTTAAGTCATCATCACTGGCCACATAAACGCGCCATAAACGCTGATTCGCCCAGACAAAGGAAAATCCCTCTTCCTGCTGTGTGATCGTAGCTGGTGCTAAGGGAAAATCTTCTGTTTCGGTCAAGGTCTGCTGGCCCAGTCGCAGCTGATAATGCATCTTGAACTGTTCAGTGAGTTCATCGACCTGCTCGCCGGCGCCACTGCTAATATCCTGCAATAACAGCATATCGGCCGCTTCATCCATGATTTCATCTTGCAGCTGCATGGTCTGATAAATTGACACGGCAAACAGCAGCACCAGTGCCAGCAGGCCGGCAATCATCGAACTCAGTACCGAGGTTTTAACTAGGGTTTTCTGTAAAGAAACCGCACCCGTTTGCTTCATTTACGCCTGTTCCTGCTGCATGCGATAGCCCAAACCGCGAATGGTTTTAATTAAATGGCTGCCAATTTTTTTACGCAGCTGATAAATAAACACTTCAATGGCATTGCTTTCAATTTCATCACCCCAGGCATACAGCGATTCTTCCAGCTGTTCCCGGGTTACGATATGCTCGGGCTTTTGCATTAATTTATACAGAATCTGGAATTCCTTGGCGGTTAAATTCACCGCGTGGCCATCTTGGGTTAAGGTTTTGGCTTGAGTATCTAACAGCAAATTGGCAAAACGGATCTGATGATCGGGCTGGGTCTGCCTGGTACGTAACTGGCTGCGCACCCGTGCTGACAGTTCTTCCAGACTAAAAGGCTTGACCAGATAGTCATTGGCGCCTAAATCCAGTCCATCGACCCGGTCCTGAATGCTGTCTTTGGCGGTAATAAAAATCACCGGGGTATCCAACTGTTTGCGGCGCAAAGCGGTCAGAATTTCATCGCCGGTATTGCCCGGCAGGCCACGATCCAGCAGCACACAATCATAGTGATGCTGCTCAATGGCCAAAATGGCATGATTGCCACGCTCGACCCAATCGACGTTATAACCGTCCATTTCCAGCCAGGTTTTAATACTTTCTGCCTGAGAGGCGTCATCTTCTGCCAGTAAAATACGCATTGGTTCTACTCTAGCTTTTTTTACATCATGCCTGATTTTTCACAAGATTCAAAAAAACCACATGCAT
Organism: Acinetobacter sp. YH12112; assembly: GCF_013418945.1. Classification (NCBI taxonomy): domain Bacteria; kingdom Pseudomonadati; phylum Pseudomonadota; class Gammaproteobacteria; order Moraxellales; family Moraxellaceae; genus Acinetobacter; species Acinetobacter sp. YH12112. Next base: position 49,356 of record NZ_VPBA01000003.1, read on the forward strand.
GGAGCATGTGGTTTTGTGTGGAGCTGCAATCAATCTGATTAAAAGGTCGGCTTAGAAACGAACCTGCTCGACATCAATTTCAACACGTTTAGATGGTTTATAATCAATGTCCACTTCGCCAGTAATCACCACTGGAGTTTTGGCAGAAATCGCTTTACCATTCCACAGGTCATCATCAATATCTACTGTGATGGTGCCAGTGCTGTCGCGGAACTGGTATTTTTCATCACCAATGGCTTTTACGATATAACCTTTCAGCTGAACATTGCTGTCATCTTTCATGGTTAACGCCTGTTTCACCGTGGTTGCTTGCGCCAGTGCAGACTGGTTCACTGCGGTATCTGCAACAGCAAATGTAGTTGCGCCCACTAGACCTGCAGTTAAAAGTGCTTTTGAAAATAGGTTCATCTGTCTTTCCTCATTCAGTGTTGTTCGTTTCGATGTAGTCATTAAAACAAAGCAAGATGAGCTGAATCTTAAGATTTCCTCATATTCAAAAATTTTTCACTTTTTTGGGTTTTAGTTTAACGGTACCACCCGCAGTACTTCTTCCAAGGTGGTAATACCGGCCATGACTTTACGCGCCCCGGCAATCCGTAGTGGCTCGATGCCTTCTTTTTTGGCCTGCTGGCGTAACTGAGTCAGATCAGCATTGGCACCTATCAGCTGTTTGGTGTCCAGACTCAGGGGCATAAACTCATAAATCCCGATCCGGCCTTTATAACCGGTCTGACGGCAGGCTTCACAGCCCACCGGCTTATAAACTTTTTCCGGCATCTCCATGACATAGTCAAACGTCAGATGTTCCCATTCATTGGTATTAATCATGCCTTCCTGTTTGCAATGCGGACACAGCTTGCGCACCAGACGCTGCGCCAATACCCCCAGAATGGTGGCTGCAGTTAAAAAAGGCTGCACACCTAAATCATGCAAACGGGTCAGACTGGACGGCGCATCATTGGTATGCAAGGTCGATAACACCAGGTGACCGGTTAATGCCGCTTGAATGGCCATATTGGCCGTATCCTGATCACGAATCTCCCCGACCATAATAATATCCGGGTCCTGACGCATCAGCGCGCGCACGCCATCGGCAAAGCCCAGCTCAATGCCCTGATTGACCTGCATCTGGTTAAAGCTCGGTTCAATCATTTCAATCGGGTCTTCAATGGTACAGACATTGACTTCATCGGTGGCCAGCTGTTTCAGTGATGAATACAGCGTGGTGGTTTTACCCGAACCGGTCGGCCCGGTGACCAGAATAATGCCATGACTATGACCGGTCAGACTTTGCCAGCCCTGTAACAGACGTTCTTCAAAACCGAGCTGCTGGAAGCTGCGTACCAGCACTTCCGGGTCAAAAATACGCATCACCAGTTTTTCACCAAAAGCCGTCGGTAAAGTCGAAAGACGCAATTCGGTTTCCTGACCTTTGGGAGTACGGGTTTTTAAACGGCCATCTTGGGGTTTGCGTTTTTCTGCCACATTCATGCGGCCGAGAATTTTAATCCGTGAAATGACCGCAGTTAAGGTATTGGCCGGCATGTTATAAATGGTATGTAGTACGCCATCAATCCGGAAACGGATTTTACCCTTGTCTTTACGTGGCTCCAAATGAATATCACTGGCGCCCTGTTCAAAAGCAAACTGCAGCACCCAGTCCACCAGTTTAACAATATGCTGGTCATTGGCATCGGGGTTTTGGGTATCGCCCAGCTGTAATAAGGCTTCGACACCTTTATTTTCACGGTCATGTGCTGCGGCTTTTTGTGAACCACTGACCGCACGACTGACCTGATAATATTCTACCAGATAACGCTGTAACTGCTCTGGACTCAGCAGCACGCGCTGGATTTTACGCGGCAATAAACTGTGTTCTAAATTGGCGACCCAATCGGTCATAAACGGCTGATCGGTGGCAATGAACACCGCATCGGGCTGAATCTCTACCGCCAGAATTTTATTGCGCAGGGCAAATTCCTGGGACATCACTGCGGTTAAAGCGGCCACATCGGCCTTTAACGGATCAATCACATAAAAAGGCAGCTCGGTCTTTTCTGCCAGCCACTGACATAAACGGTTCAGTGTCAATGTGGTTTGGGGATGTTGCTGATCGGTCAGGTTAAAATGCGCAATCCATTGCAACGGATGCCATTTCAGCTGCTCACGCTGGCGATGCGTGGTCTGTACCAGCATTTTATCGCGTTCGCTGATCCGGCCATCTTTTAATAATTGCTCTAAACACCAGGTGGTATCAATTTCAAAATTAAAATTCATTGTTTTTGTTCCCCCAACATCAGCACACTATAGCAGAGTTTATTTTTCCCGCCTGCCTTTGCCACTGGAAAATCTGATGCAGATACGCATCAAGCGCAGCTCCTGCAAATTAAACATACAGTTCCGCATAGCAATCTTCACAGAATCAATTATATGATGGAGACGTCGCCCCACTGCCGCGGGATATAAAGATGGAATTTTTAACTACCCCTTCAATCTTGAGTACCTCTTTTCAGGAGCTGATGACCATGCTTGCAGCCGCACTTGGCTGTGGCCTGTTAATTGGTCTGGAACGTGAACGCAGCAAGCACAATGAAGCCAACCATCATTTTGCCGGGGTGCGCACCTTTGCCGTGTGTGCCTTGCTCGGTGCGATCTGCTTTTTGCTAGGGCCAGTTTTTGGTATTGTCGGGGCCGTGATTATTGGCGGAGTTGGGCTGTTTTCGCTTAAAAATCAGGTTGAAGACCCGGGTGCGACCACCGAACTGGCCTTTATTATGACCTATTTTATTGGCGCGCTCTGTTTGTGGAATATTCCGTTGGCGACTGGTCTAGCGGTTATTTTAACCGGTCTGCTCATGACCAAACACCTGATGCACGGCATTGTCAGCAAATGGATTACCGAAGCAGAGCTGCGTGATGGTCTGTTCCTGCTGGCACTGGTTCTGATTGCCCTGCCTTTGACGCCAGATACCCCCTTATGGGGCAATGTGCTCAATCCTTATGTGATTTTAAAACTGCTGATTCTGATTTTATCGGTACAGGCTTTGGCGCATATCGCCAAGCGCCTGCTGTCCACCAATAATGCACTGATGCTATCCTCAATTGCGTCCGGCTTTGTGTCCAGTACCGCCACCATTGCCAGTTTAGGCATGGAAGTGCGTTCCGGCCGCGGCGATGCCCAGATTAATGCGGGCGCGGCGCTCATGTCCTGCGTGGCGACACTGTTGCAGATTCTGATTATTATTGTGGGGATTAATCTGTCCTGGTTTAAGGTATTTGTGGTACCGAGTGCAGTGGCGATTATGATTCTGGTGGCGGTGGGTTACTGGCTGCTCAGAAAAAATACCGGCTCACAGCAAAAAGCCAAAGAAGCCGATAGCCGCATGTTTAGCCTCAAAGAGGCCGCGATTATTGTGGTCACGCTCACCCTGATTCAAGCCATGGTCTACGGACTGGATCAGGCACTGGGCAGCACCGGTTTAATTGCCGGAACCTTCCTGGCATCCTTATTTGAAATTCACGCTGCCGCTGCCGCGGTAATTACCCAAGGCTCGCCCAGCAATTTAACCCTGTTTTATGCGCTGATTTTGGGTCTGGGTGCACATGCACTGGCCAAATGCGTGAATGCCTTTTTAATTGGCGGACCACGCTTTGCCTTGTATTTTGCACCGGCCCAAATTCTGCATATGGCGGTGCTGATTGCGATGGCTTATTTTATGTTTAAGCCGGCTTAAGCGCTAACATCTGAATCAGCACCTGATCTGGCTGTACCATAAATCCGACATCAATATTGGCAAAGTGCATTTTATAGAGCCGGGTTTCATCCTCCTGATAAGCCGGACGCGGGTCTAAAGACAACACCTGTTCCAGCTCACCCAGCATCTGCGCGCTAATTTTATGCTGCTGCAACAATTGCTGTTTTTGTACAGCGGCCTGCTCTGTCCACACCACCTGTTTACGTTCAGGCTCATCCTGCGCATAGCCACTTTGCGCCTCCATGACCGCATCAGAATACTGGATATAAGGCTTGATATCTAAAATCGGTGTACCATCGAGTAAATCACTCCCGGTCACATAAACCCGTACTGCCTTGCCGACTTTTTTCACCTGTTTTAATTGCACCACTGACAAGCCCACCGGTGACGGCCGGTACATACTGCGTGTCGCAAATACTCCAATTTTCTGGTTACCACCCAAACGCGGCGGCCGCACCTGAGCACGGAATTTTGTCTGCTGCTGGTTTTTATTGTCATGAAATTGCCACAGCAACCACAAATGACTAAATGCTTCAATGCCCTCAAAGGCCAGCAAATCGTTATAAGGTTCTAGCATGTCAATATAGGATTCGACCTGAACCAGATTCGGCTGCCGTGGGATGCCAAACTTTTCTTTATAAGGAGATTTCATAATCCCGATAATGGGCAAGGTCAGATCAGTCATAATCACTTTTTTTGATAAGCTCAATTAAATATATTCAGTTTATCGAGTATGAATTTAGATTAGAATAGCAACCTGTTCTAATTTGATAATTTATTGAGACCTTTAATGGCTGCTTTTAACGTCGAAAAGATTACTCACGTCCACCACTGGAATGACACTTTATTCTCTTTTAAAACGACTCGTGACACTGCACTGCGTTTTAAAAACGGTCAATTTGTAATGATCGGTCTTGAAGTGAATGGTAAGCCTTTGATGCGTGCATATTCGATTGCAAGTGCCAACTATGAAGAAGAGCTGGAATTCTTCTCGATTAAAGTGCCAGATGGTCCATTAACCTCGATTTTGCAAAAAGTTAAAGTGGGCGATGAACTGCTGGTTTCTCGCAAACCAACCGGAACTCTGGTACTCGATGACTTAAATCCGGGTAAAAACTTATACCTGCTGTCTTCAGGTACCGGTCTTGCACCGTTCCTGTCGGTGATTCGTGATCCGGAAACCTATGAACGTTTTGAAAAAATCATTGTTGTTCATGGTACACGTTATATTTCTGAACTGGCGTATCAGGACCTGATTCTGAACGAAATTCCAAACCACGAATTCTTCTCGGAACTGGGCGCGAAAGAAAAACTGGTTTATTATCCAACGGTAACACGTGAAGATTTCCATACTCAAGGTCGTGTCACCACTGCAATTGAATCTGGTCAATTGTTCGAGAAAATCGGTTTACCACGTTTTAACCCGGAAACTGACCGCGCGATGCTATGCGGTAGCCCAGCCTTCCTGGATGACGTTGCTGCGCTGCTTGACCAACATGGTCTGAAAGAATCTCCACGTATGGGTGTTCTAGGCGATTATGTAATTGAACGTGCATTCGTTGAAAAATAAGATTCCTTGAATCTAAAAAACCGGGCAAAATTGCCTGGTTTTTTATTCATTAAAAAAATATTTTTTCTTTTCAGAGGAAAGTTTAGTGTAATCAATTCCTAAAGGAGCAAGTAATCTCTTATAAACAAATGTTTTTCTTTCTTCTACAAATTTTTTAAAGTCATCTAAATTAGCAGTAAACTCATAACAAACTAGATAACCATTACAAATCTGATCCATTTTTTGGCAGGTCTTATAAAAGTTTAAATTAGCTTTTATATTCTTTTTATAGCCTTGTAGTTCTATAACTTTTTTATTTAACTCAGTAAATGCTTTATGAGGAATAAATAATCTATTTTCATTATTAATTTTCTTAAGCTCAAGTCCTAAGAATATCAAAGTTTGAGATTGAGTATAAATTTCTGATTTGCCTACTCCAATATCAGGTATATGTAATTGTATTTTTAATAATTCGGCCCTTATAAGATCAAAGTATTTTTTAATTTCCTCTCTTTTATTAGCAAATACCACAAGATCATCTGCATATCGAATATAATTTATATTTTCTTTTGCTAATATTGCTTCAAAATCTTGTAAATAAAATGAAGCCAGCAAAGAAGCTATTGGCATGCCCTGTCTAATTCCTTTACCTTTTTTAACTTTTAAAATTTCAGAAAATTTTTTGAATTGATCTTCTGATGTTGCTTGAAGAAATTTATAATTTGGATCAGCATTGATCATCTCTTTGAAAAAATTATCGAGATTTGGAATTGCTATTTTTGTTTTAAATAAATGTAAAATAGTTTGCCTATTTAACTCATCAAAGAATGAGGAAATATCTGTTTTTAATGCGTATTTATATTTCTTTCTTAAATTTATTAATTTGTCATGTGCAGCCTTTACACCACCATTACCTTTTAAAGAAAAATCATTGGTAGCAAATCTCTTATATTGATTTGAATGAACCTCTTTTAAATAAGACATAAATAAATTCTGAATCAATCTATCCTTTACTGAAGGCACACATACCATACGGTAACTATCTTTATCTTTTGGAAGAAAAATTGGAGTGAGAGGATCAAATTTAAATTTGTTTAATTGAATAGAATTTATTATTTCTACTTTATATTTTTCTCTATCTTCAAAAAATTCATCTACTGTTATATATTTTGAATGATATTTTAAAGCTGATTTTTTCTTACCTAATTTTGTTTTGAATTTACTTAGCTCAGCATCAAACTCTTGCTGACAATATTGATAAAATTCCATTCCCGTTTCACTATGCTCTTGCAAGGTCATGGTCACATAGTTTCAGAGTTGCAGCATATCGCTTCCTATTCGTCTTACTCAACGATTGTACCTTGTCGGTCGCCATTGCCAAGTACTCGGAACACAATGATGCGTCCTGTGACTCTAGGTGCGATTGGGTGCTCGAAATATCATTCTGATTTATATTTTCAAATTTCAAAATCGAGCCCATTTTTAGACACATTCCCCATATTATTATATCAGAAAATAACTGTCCCTTGTGTTGTGTTATTGTGTATAAGCACGTGGAAATTAACAATATTTGTATTAAAATATTTCCAACATCCCAACCAATGAACACGGTCAACCCCAAATAAACTGACAAACAGATATCAGCCAAATAGATTGTGACTTTATCGATCATATTTACGCTCCAAATTTTCAAACAGCCTACATGCTTCCAAGTTTTCGCCATGACAGAAGCAGCATATCGCTTCCTATTCGTCTTACTCAACGATGAAACCTTGTCGGTCGCCATTGCCAAGTACTCGGAACACAATGATGCGTCCTGTGACTCTAGGTGCGATTGGGTGCTCGAAAGAGCATAAAAATATCTAGATTATATTTAGGGGTTATATTCTTAAATTTCAAGTATATTTTGAAAAAATAATTTTGCCTTATGCAACTTTTTATCCTAATAATTTCTCCCCCAGTTATAAAGCCGCCTTTCGGCAGCTTTGCTTTATAACGAATACGAGAATTAAGTAGTCTCATGCCCTAATGCTCGTTCTGTCAAAGCTTGCTTCACTATCTGATAACCTGCAGTTAATCCAAGACCTGCCATAATCACCGCCACAATCATATCTGGCCATAGACTGCCAGTGCCAAAGACGCCAACTGCTGCCAGAATGACTGCGACATTGCCAATCGCGTCATTGCGGCTACACAACCAGACCGATTTCATGTTGGAATCGCCATCACGAAAGCGATACAGAATCACGGCTGCCACCACGTTGGCCACCAAGGCCAATCCACCAATTACCCCCATGGTAATCGCTTCCGGGGGAATACCCTGCATATAGTTATAGACCGTTTTGGCCAACACCAGACAGCCAAACGTAGCCATGGTAATGCCTTTTAATAAAGCCACGGTAGCACGCCAGTACAGACTCATCCCCAGCACAGCCAGTGAAATGGCATAGTTGGCGGCATCGCCAAAGAAATCCAGCGCATCGGCCCAGAGTGCTGCCGAATGGGCATACATCCCGCCAAACAGTTCCACCACAAACATCAGCAAATTAATAATCAGGGCAATCCAGAGTGCGGTACGAAAACGGCCATCAGGTTTGACCGGTGCAGGCTGACATTGACAGGCCATAAAGCCTCCTGTTGCATTTTTCTATGACTGTATTATGCTCATTAGAAACTATGGTCTAACTCCAAGGTCAAGTCATGGCACATTATCTGATTCGGGATTTGGTCAAAAAAACCGGTCTGAGTGCAGACACGGTGCGTTTTTATGAAAAGAAAGCGCTCATCCAACCCACCTTAAGGGCCGAAAATAATTATCGTTATTATGATGATGACACCTTAAAACGGCTAATTTTTATTAAACGTTGCCGCGCACTGGATTTATCCTTAAAGGAAATTGAAACCCTGATTGCGCTGGAACAGCAGCCCGATCAGGACTGTCAGGCGGTAAATGAACTGCTCGATCATCATTTAGTACAGATCGAAAGCAAAATTGCCGAGTTACAGCATTTTCAGCTGCAACTGCAGCAATTACGGCAGTCTTGCAATGCCCGAACCACTATCGACCATTGCCAGATTTTAAAACAGCTAGAGGCCGATGAAACGCCTAAATCGACTTCTGATTAACCCGTTTCGACAGTTCCGCAGCCGATTCCTTGCGCTCGGAATAACGGTTGGTCAGATAGCTGGCCTGCCCGCGGGTCAATAAAGTGAACTTGTACAGCTCTTCCATGACATCGACAATCCGGTCATATAAGGAAGAGGCTTGCATACGTCCAGCTTCATCAAACTCCAAAAAGGCTTTCGGAATCGAGGACTGGTTCGGGATGGTGATCATCCGCATCCAGCGCCCTAAAATACGCATCTGATTCACCGCATTAAAGGACTGCGAACCACCACTAACCTGCATCAGTGCCAGAGTTTTACCTTGGGTCGCACGAATGGCACCGGCAGCTAAAGGAATCCAGTCAATCTGTGCTTTCAAAATAGAACTCATGGCACCATGACGTTCCGGGCTGCACCAGACCATACCTTCTGCCCAGGCCAGCAATTCATGCAATTCCTGAACTTTAGGATGTGAAGCATCACCATCTTCCGGCAATGGTAAACCTTTGGGATGGAAAATTTTAACTTCGGCACCGAAGTGCTCCAGAATCCGGCCGGCTTCCATCACCGCCAAACGGCTATAGGAACGTTCGCGGTTTGAACCATACAGCAATAAAATTCGCGGCGGATGCGGCAATGCTCTGGCCTGAACCTGCTCAAAACTCGGCTGTTCAATTAAGTCTACATCAAGATTGGAAAGTGACATCATCCACCTGTTCCATCATAAAATTTACGTTTCAGCCACAGCGAGACACTCACCAGGGCAATTAACACAGGCACTTCCACCAGCGGGCCAATAATGGTGGTAAATGCCACCGGTGAGGCCAGACCAAAGGTTGCAATCGCTACCGCCAAAGCCAGTTCAAAATTGTTGCCGGCCGCGGTAAAGGAAATGGCCGTGGTACGTGGATAGTCATTGCCCATCCACTTGCTCATCAAGAAGCTGACAAAGAACATCAATACAAAATAGATGGTCAATGGAATGGCAATGCGCAGTACATCCATAGGTAACCCAACCACATCGGCCCCTTTCAGGCTAAACATGGCGACAATGGTAAACAGCAGCGCCAGCAGGCTAAGTGGACTGATTTTGGGAATAAAACGCTGCTGATACCAGTCCAGTCCTTTGTTTTTCACCAGAATCAGCCGGGTCAGAAAGCCCAGCAAAAACGGAATGCCCAGATAGACCAGCACCGCATGGGTAATGGTCCAGAAACTGACATCAATCACCTGACCGGCCACACCAAAATAAGGCGGTAACACACTTAAGAACAACCAGGCATAGGTACTGAAAAACAGAATCTGGAAAATACTGTTAAAGGCCACCAAGGCAGCGACATACTGGTTATCGCCACAGGCCAGATCATTCCAGACCAGTACCATGGCAATACAGCGCGCCAGTCCAATCAGAATCAGGCCAGTCATATATTCCGGATAATGCTGCAGGAAAATCAGTGCCAGTGCGAACATCAAACACGGTGCAATCAGCCAGTTTTGTACCAGCGACAACAGCAGCGTGCGTTTATCCTGAAAAATCTGCGGTAAAGCGGCATAGTCCACTTTGGCCAGCGGTGGATACATCATCAGAATCAGGCCAATGGCAATTGGTAAATTGACATTGCCCATACTCATCTGGTCCAGACTGCTCGACACCTGCGGGAAATACACCCCAATGCCAATTCCGAGTGCCATGGCAATAAAAATCCACAGCGTCAGGTTGCGGTCTAAAAAGGAAAGTTTGCGGGTGCTGGCCATGACTTACTCGATATGGGAAATATTGTTGATGGCTGCAATCAGTTCGGGACGGGTCATCTGCTCAGGCTGTAACGCAAACAGTGCATCCAGACGCTTGTTGATATGCGCGACTGTTTCTAAAAAGGCCTGCAACTTGGCCGCTTCCGGCAAATCCAGATGCGATGGATCGGCAAGTCCCCAATGCGCTTTAATCGCGCCGCCCAAATACAAAGGACAGGCTTCTTGGGCAGCCGCATCACATACGGTAATCACCACATCGGGCTGATACTGCTCACAGTCATCAATACTTTTACTGGAGAGCCCTTCAGTCGACAGGCCCAGATTTTCCAGCGTCTTTAACGTCAGTGGATGGACACGACCGGTCGGTTTGCTGCCGGCGCTATAGGCTGTCCAGCCTTCTGGAGCACGACTGTTAAATAACACTTCAGATAAAATGCTGCGGCAGCTATTTCCGGTACATAAAAAGAGGAATTTCATGGTTTTACTCACAATAACTTGAAAGCGTTGCTGTCAGCGAATTCATCGGACTGACATCTTGCTCCGCGATAATATTCAGCACACTCACTGCCCACTCGGGTAAATCTGGATTCAGGCGGTAATACACCCACTGCCCCTGACGCTGGTCCAGTAAAACCGATAAATTTCTCAGCAAAGCCAAATGACGGGAAATTTTAGGTTGGCTTAAATTTAATGCCTCGGTCAGCTCGCAGACACAAATATTCTGTTTGGCCAGCACCAGTTTCAAAATATCCAGACGGGTCGGATCGGACAGGCATTTAAAAAAATCAGTTTGATTCATACAGCTTCCCCATATTTATACTTGCGAATATACGCATATCCATATATAAAAGCAATATTCCTCTTTTACCTGAGTTTTAGCATCATGGCAGCTCCAATTAAAATCTTTCACAATCCTGACTGCGGCACTTCGCGCAACACTTTGGCCTTAATCCGTAATACCGGACAAGAACCTGAAATTATTGAATATTTAAAAAATCCACCAACAGCCGAAGTGCTGGCTGACATGATTCAGCAGGCCGGTTTAAGTGTACACGAGGCGATCCGTCAAAATGTAACGCCGTATGAAACCCTGCAACTGGCTGAGCGTGATCTGAGCGATGCAGAACTGATTGCCCTGATGGTACAACATCCACTGCTGATTAACCGTCCTTTTGTGGTGACTGAACGCGGCGTTAAACTGTGCCGACCTTCTGAACTGGTACTGGATTTACTGACCCAGCCGCAGCTCAAGGCCTTTCGTAAAGAAGATGGTGAACTGGTGATTGATGAGCACGGTCAGCGTGTCAATTAACCGTTTTTCCTCTCGCCTGCTGCCGCTCATCTCTCAGCGCTAGCAGGCTGAGTGCCTGATAATCCCGAGTTTTTTACTAGGTTGAATCGAAAAATTTTATCCCTACAATAAAGCCACAATTTTTTTATGCCTTTTTGATTGATCATGCATCTTCATCCCGTTACCGAACTTCTCTCTCCTGCCGGTTCTTTAAAAAATATGCGCTATGCCTTTGCCTATGGAGCAGATGCCGTGTATGCCGGGCAGCCGCGTTATAGTTTGCGTGTCCGGAATAACGAGTTTGATCATGACAATCTGGCTATTGGCATTAAAGAAGCACATGAATTAGGCAAAAAATTCTATGTGGTGGTCAACATCCAGCCGCATAACTCCAAACTGAAAAACTTTATCCGTGATCTTGAGCCAGTCGTGGCCATGCAGCCTGATGCACTAATCATGTCTGATCCGGGCCTGATCATGATGGTGCGTGAACACTTCCCGCACATGGACATCCACCTGTCGGTACAGGCCAATGCGGTCAACTGGGCTACGGTCAAGTTCTGGAAAAATATGGGCCTGACCCGGGTGATTCTGTCGCGCGAACTGTCCATTGAGGAAATTGAAGAAATCAAAACCCAAGTTCCCGATATGGAAATTGAGGTCTTTGTACATGGTGCCCTGTGCATGGCCTATTCCGGCCGCTGCATGCTATCAGGCTATATGAACAAACGCGATGCCAACCAGGGCGCCTGCACCAATGCCTGCCGCTGGGAATACAAAGTGCTGGATGCCGCCGAGGATGAAACCGGTGATGTAATTCCGGTAAAAAATCTGGATGCAGGCGGTTGCTCGCAAGATGCTGATGCGCTCCACATGCAAGCCCAGCACCAGTTTAATGAACCGGTGCTGTTACAACGCAATGAAGAAGATATGTTTGCCGCCGAAGAAGATGAGCACGGCACCTACTTCATGAACTCCAAAGATTTACGTGCGGTCCAACACGTAGAACGTCTGACCAAAATTGGCGTACATTCACTGAAAATTGAAGGCCGCACCAAATCCTATTTTTACTGCGCCCGTACCGCGCAAATTTACCGTAAAGCGATTGATGATGCTTTAGCCGGCAAACCGTTCGATCCATCCTTGATGACCCAGCTCGAAGGTCTGGCCAATCGCGGTTATACCGAAGGTTTCCTGCGCCGCCATGTGCATAGCGAATATCAAAATTATGAAAATGGCTCATCCAGTTTTGATCATCAGCAATTCTGCGGCGAAGTGCTGGAGCGCAATGGCGACTACATTAAAATTGATGTCAAAAACCGTTTTGTCGTGGGTGATTCTTTAGAACTGATGACCACCAAAGGCAATATCAGCTTTATCCTCACCGAAATCAAAGACAAAAAAGGCAATTCAATTGAGGAAGCCAAAGGCTCTGGTCATATTGTGGAAATTCCGGTCCCGGCTGATGTCGATATGCGCTATGCCCTGCTGATCCGTAATTTACCGAACTCCACTGCTGATATTTCAGCATCATCCTTGGCCTATCAGGCAGGTTAACTCATGGCGCTGCTGATTACCGATAAATGCATCAATTGTGATATGTGCCTGCCGGAATGTCCGAATGATGCCATTTATGAAGGCGACAAAATCTACGAGATTGATGTCAGCCGCTGCACCGAGTGCGTTGGTTTTTATGATCATCAAACCTGTGTTGCGGTATGCCCGATTGAATGTATTGTGCCGCATCCTGAGCATCGGGAAAGTCAGGAAGAACTGACTGAGAAGTTCAAGCGCTTAAACTTGCTTCATCCCTAAAACTGGGGTACAACAAAAAAAGGAACTGAGCTGTTAGCGATCTCAGTTCCTGTAAAAAAAACAATAACTATTTTTTGATATTTTACCGCATATAGGGCCTGGGTATTGGGGAACTCAGGCCCTATTCTAATTTTACTTACTGTCCAGAACGGATGATGTAATCAAAGGCAGACAACGATGCTTTCGCGCCTTCACCTGTGGCAATAATAATCTGCTTATATGGGACTGTAGTACAGTCACCGGCAGCAAATACACCTTTGACGTTGGTTTCGTTGCGGTCGTTAATCACAATCTCACCACGATTGCTCAGCTCAACTGCTGTTTCTTTCAAGAAATCGGTATTTGGTAACAAACCGATCTGTACAAAGATCCCCGCCAGTTCAACCGTGTGCTCTTCATCTGTTGCACGGTCTTTATATTTCAGCGCTGTCACTTGTGAACCATCACCCACGACTTCTGTTGAAAGTGCATTTTTGATGACAGTGGTGTTGGGCAAGCTGTTCAGTTTGTCTTGCAATACCTGGTCCGCACGTAATTTGGTATCAAATTCTACTAAGGTTACATGCTCAACAATACCGGCCAAGTCAATTGCGGCCTCTACACCCGAGTTACCCCCACCAATGACTGCAACACGTTTGCCTTTGAATAAAGGACCATCACAGTGCGGGCAATACGCCACACCACGGGTACGGTATTCTGCTTCACCTGGGACATTCATCTCTCTCCAGCGTGCACCGGTTGAAAGCACCACAGTTTTCGATTCCAGCTTGGCACCGTTTTCCAAGGTCACTTCAACTAAACCGTTGGCTGTTTCATCTGCACCTTTAATGTCAGATACACGTTGTAGGTTCATGATGTCGACACCGTATTCACGTACGTGTGCTTCCATTTCAGCGGCAAATTTTGGACCTTGGGTTTTCTTGATTGAAGTGAAGTTTTCAATGTCCATGGTGTCCATCACCTGACCACCAAAACGTTCCGCCACGATACCGGTGTTAATGCCTTTACGTGCTGCATAAATCGCTGCAGTGTTTCCAGCAGGTCCACCACCAATCACCAGTACATCAAAGGCCGCTTTGGCATTTAACTTTTCAGCTTCTTTGGCTGCAGAGTTGGTGTCTAATTTGGCAATGATTTCTTCCAGTGTCATACGACCCTGACCGATGTGGTTACCGTCCTGGAATACCATCGGTACTGCCATGATCTTACGTTCTTCCACTTCATCCTGGAAGAATGCACCATCAATCATGGTGGCAGTAGTACCCGGGTTGTAAATCGCAATAAGGTTCAATGCTTGCACCACGTCTGGACAGTTATGGCAGCTTAACGATACGAATACATCAAAGTCCGATTGGATACCCAAGTCTTTAATAGAAGCTAATACTTCATCAGACACTTTTGGTGCATAGCCCGAAGTTTGTAACAATGCCAGAATCAAAGAGGTGAACTCATGGCCCATTGGCAAACCTGCGAAGAATACACGCGGTTGCTCACCGGCTTTGGCGACACCAAAGCTTGGTGCACGTTTGTTGTTACCATCGAAGCGTGCAGTCACCTGATCAGACAGGGCGGCAATTTCAGTTACCAGTTCTTTGATTTTGTCTGATTTGTCAGAAGCATCTAAAGTGGCCACTAATTCGATTGGACCTTCAAGGCGTTCTAACAAGGCTTTTAATTGGGCTGTAGTATTTTGATCTAACATTGCTAACGTCTCCTAAGGAGTCAAATTTTTCAATACCGCTATCATAGGCCAAATTTAAAAATAGATAAAACAGTTTGTTTTTATATTAATGATCGTTTTTATAAATTATTATCTTTTATGGATAGATTAATCTAAATTGTAACAACGCGATAGAAATCATCTACCAGAAAAAGGCTCCCACAGAAGCCTCATCATCAGCATTAAAAAATCCGCTGCTCAATTCTTAATGCCCGCTTTTTAAAACTTTGTGCCAACACAAAGAAAATCAGGCTGAAAATGGCTGACACAATCGCCACTGCAATCACCAGAATCTGTACAAACTGACTTAAACGCTCGGCTTGAACCACCTGTTTATTCACGCTTTCTGCCATTGGGGTCAGGGTTTTGCCATAAACCTGTTGCTGCATTGACCAGAGCTGTTCCGGTTTAAAGCCATACTGAATAAAATCCGGATTCTGCTGCTCGGCCTTCACCAGATTCAACACATGCGGAATGGCTGCGGCTTTATCCGGTGGCTGATGCAACAAAGCGGTTTGCGCCAGTAAATAGGATTTGACTGGTGTATCCAGCGGTGCATCTGCCAGATAACGCGCCAGCTCACTTTCTGCCAGCTGCTTGTCGTAATAGACAATTTTTTGCTGCGCATCATAGTCATCATTTTTCAGGTCATATTGCAGATAGGTCAGACCTGACCACAGCATGATAAAGGCAATTAACCAGCCGACAAACTTCAGGATAAAGGACTGAAAGCGCACATAGAAAAAGCGGATTTTCTTGAGAAAATGCACCACAAAAAAGGCGCCAATAAACGACAGCAATAATTTCAGAAACAGCCAGCCAAACCAGGACAACAGCCCCAGAAAATAATCCGGTTGCTGTTCTAAAATCGCCAGGTTTGCATCAACAGTTAAAGGAATGTGCAGCTGTTCGACCTGCGTGGTCAGGCCAAAAAAGCCATAGACAAAATCTTGCTGTACAAAAAAAGCAATAATGGAGGCAATGAACACCGTGCTGGAGGTTATACCCAGCAACATCAGATTGCGCTGGCGCTTTTTCAGCGCCAGCACACCGCTATTGATGTGCTCGGTCGGTACCGCATAATCATCTAAGGGCAATGTATTCTCCTTACGTTTGCAATACTCCCGAGCCAGCGTTTACTCAGGAAGGATTGGAACCGCTCGAACTTGATTCAAGCACCAGATGATTCAGGTTATCTTGCAGCACACGTAAACGCGTGGTTGCTTCGGCACGCTTTTGCATTCCCTCTTTTTGCACCTGAATCACATCATTGACTGTTTTAATGAGGGTGTTTTGCACATGTTCAAGCGTTTCAATATCAATCACTGAACGCTGGTTGGCCTTGGCGGTATCGACCGAGTTCTGATGCAGCAGGTCGGCATTACGGCGTAGCAGCTCATTGGTGGCATCATCAATACTGTTGGCCAGCTGCACACTGTTCTTTTGCTCATTTAAGGAAATTGCCAGACTAATCTGGTTTTTCCAGGCCGGTAAGGTAATGTTTTTAATTGCATAAAACTTGTCGACCAGCATCAGGTTATTGGACTGGATAATCCGGATCATTGGCAGGGTCTGCATGGCCGATTGCTGCAACACCTGTAAATCACTGACGCGTTTTTCCAGATTATTGGCCAGATGATTTAAATCATAAACTTTCTGGGTGGTACTCTGGTCCTGCTCCTGCGTGGTTAACTGGCCAATCTGCTGTTGGATTTCCTGCTGTTTGAGCTGGCCAGCGGCAATATAAATCCCTAGCTGTTTATATTCTTCCTGCACGCCTTCAAACATTTTATCCAGGGTATCGACACGGGTTTTTAAGCCGTTTTGCGAGGTTTCAATTTCCTTGACCAGTACATCAATCTGTTCTTTGGTGCTGTTAAAGTGCTGGTCAAAATTCTGCTTGGCACCTTTAAACTTGCTGATCAGGCTACCAAAAAAACCGGAGCTTTTCGATTTGTTGAGAATACTGCTGGTATTTAACTGCTGCGCCACCTGTACCACCTGATTCAGCTTTTGCCCGGTCGCATCCAGATCTTTATTCTGCACCAGATGAAGCAGTTCATCAGTATAAGTCGAAGTTTTGGTGGCAATATTTTTCCCATATTCCGCCACCGAATTATGGCTTAAGTCGGCCAGTTCTTTACGCGCGGCCATGACCTCATTGAAATCGGATGGCTGCAAGCCAATTTCCTGTAAATTGAGCGCCTGGAATTTCTGCTGATTTTCTTCGGTTGTGGCTTCCACCACGGCATTTACCTGTTCAGGATGGGTCATACGTCACCTTATATTTGATTCTATTTAGAGCTGTTTTCGAGTGATTTTTTTAGCGTTTTAATCAGATTTTCCCGACTATTATCAAGCTTTTCCAGCTCACTTGTCGAGCTGCTTTGCTGACTTTGTTTGACATGATATTGCCAGGCCGGAATCAACACCTGCTGCGCTTCCTTAAACCGGTCCAACAAGGTAAATGACAGCTGCTGGCTCAGCTGCATCTGGGTAATGGCAATATCATTACTCGCCTGCAGTGTGCGCAGTGTATTTATTTTTTTAGATAATCGTTCCGAGAAGTTATCTAAAGGATGTTGATGTTTCACAAAACTTGGATATTCAGTCAAAAACTCCTCAGCGGCCACTATATGCTGCGCCATCTGCTCTCTTAAGCCACGTAACTGCTGAAAACGCGCCTGGGATTTCTGAATTTCAATCTGTAATTTCTGGCTTAAATGATTGGCCTGATCCAGCAAGCGGTCCAGCTTTTTATAATATTCCACCTGGCTGGAACCATATTCCAGATCAATCCCCAGCCATTTTTGCAGTGCATTAAATTTGCGTTTTTTCAGATATTTTTTGGAATCCGCCAGCATGCGGATCAATTCTTCAATGGTTTGACTGAGCTGCTGGGTCATGTGCGGATCAATCCCGTTTAACAGCACTGCCTGCGACTGAATGAGGGCATCGGCATAATGATTTAATTTGTACTGGTCATTTAATACCGGCACCAGCTCATGACGCTTGATCGAGAGAATGGTATCCCGGTTCAGCTCCAGCTCTGTTAATGGTTCTAACACATCTATTTGCGGCATAACATCATCAGCTTGATCAAATCATTTTTTATACTAAGACTTTTATATAAAGCAAGCTGTAGCTTTTTGCAAATGCAGTAAAAGCGGAATATTTAAAATTAACAATATTTTACTGATCAATGACAGAGAGTGAATCCTCTCCTTTTTGCGCATACTTATCAAATTTTTAAGCCAAACTGCAAAGACACAAAAGCCCTCAACTGAGGGCTTTAATTTTTCACGCAGCGGAGATTATAAATAATCACCTTCACGTTCCGGCTGATACAACACTTTATCAATACGGACTTTCATAATATGACCATCCGGTTGTGGCCATTCAATTTCCTGCCCTTCAGCCAGCCCTAAAATAGCCGCCCCGACAGGTGCCAGTACATTGACCTGGCCTTTATCGCCACGGAAGTCATGCGGATACACCAAAGTAATTTCGGTGGGTTCCGGGAAAGGTGCGATGGTCACCAGCACGCGGGCATTCATGGTCACCACATTGCTTGGCACATCTTGCGGTGCAACCACTTCGGCACGCGCCAGCTCATCTTCCAGATGTTCCATGGTCGGGGTAAGTTTAGACTGATGTTCAAGCATGGTTTCTAAACGGTGCAAGTCTTGTTCAGACAAAATAATTGTCGGTTTATCCATTCTTTGTTCCTTTATCATTATCAGCCAAAAATAAAAATAATTGATCTATTTCACAAGTGCTATGCAACTGTTATAGCAGAATTTAATCCGGCTGAATAATTGCAATTTGTTTTTTAGCACCTATAAAAAAAGCTCCCTTGAGGGAGCTTTTTCTCAAGTGCGGGCTTATTTCGCGTAAACCGGGAATTTCGCGCAAACAGCTTCAACTTTTGCTTTGACATCAGCAATTACAGCTTCATCCCCTTTGCTGTCCAGGATGTCAGCAATCCAGCCAGCCAGTTCACGTACTTCAGCTTCGCCGAAACCACGTGTGGTTACTGCTGGTGTACCAATACGGATACCAGAAGTGACGAATGGAGAACGTGGATCGTTTGGTACAGAGTTTTTGTTCACAGTAATGTGAGCAGCACCTAACCAAGCATCCGCATCTTTACCGGTGATGTCCTGTTTAATTAAAGATAACAGGAACAAGTGGTTTTTCGTACCGCCAGATACCACATCGTAACCGCGTTCGATTAACACTTCAGCCATCGCTTGTGCGTTTTTCACCACTTGTTGTTGATAGGCTTTGTATTCAGGCGCCATTGCTTCTTTAAAGCAAATTGCTTTTGCAGCAATCGCGTGAACCAGTGGACCACCCTGGTTGCCTGGGAACACAGCAGATTGTAATTTCTTCTCGATTTCTTCGTTGGCTTTAGCCAGGATTAAACCAGAACGTGGACCACGTAGTGTTTTGTGGGTAGTGGTTGTAGTAACGTCAGCAATTTGTACCGGGTTCGGGTAAACGCCTGCAGCAACCAGACCAGCCACGTGTGCCATATCCACAAACAGGTAAGCGCCTACTTTGTCCGCGATGTCACGGAAACGCTGCCAATCTACGATTTGGCTGTATGCAGAGAAACCAGCAACGATCATGCGTGGTTTATGTTCTAAAGCCAGACGTTCAACTTCTTCATAGTCGATTTCGCCAGTTTCAGGGTTTAAACCGTACTGAACCGCGTTATATGTTTTACCAGAGAAGCTAACTTTTGCACCGTGAGTCAAGTGACCACCGTGAGCCAGGCTCATACCCAAAACCGTGTCGCCCGGGTTCAGTAATGCTAAGTAAACTGCAGAGTTTGCTTGAGAACCTGCGTGTGGCTGAACGTTAGCATAGTCAGCACCAAAGAGTTCTTTAGCACGGTCAATAGCCAATTGTTCAATAACGTCTACATATTCACAACCGCCGTAATAGCGTTTGCCTGGGTAGCCTTCTGCATATTTATTGGTCAGTTTTGAACCTTGAGCTTCCATTACTGCAGGTGAGCAATAGTTTTCTGAAGCGATTAGCTCAATATGTGCTTCTTGACGCGCATCTTCATTAGAGATTGCTTGAGCTAAATCTGGATCAAAGTCAGCAATAGAGATATTGGCAAACATTAGCGAGGTCCTATTCATGTAGGGCTTTTAAGCCGTGCTAAGATTGGCGCATATTGTAACATGAACTTTATATTTTTTACCCATCAACTTTAATCAGTTTTGCATAAAAATAGCCCATGTTTTTATAAAAACATGAGCTATATCATTAATTCTATCTTTACCGGAATTGAAAAAATTATTGGGTAGGCATGATCGATTTCACATCCGCCACAATCTCATCCCAATTATCGACATATACAGAGCCATGATCCCATTTCTGATCTATAGGTAAATCCTGATCGGTGACATAATGAATTCTGGTTCCCTGCTGGCGTGCAGACTGCACCAGAAAATCAGTGACCTGTTTTGGAATGGTCGGGTCGGCAGAGCCTTGATAAATAAACACAGGCGTTGAAATCTTAACGGTTAATGGCTGTGATTCCTGAGTCAGGAAATCTTTAATTTCAGGAACCGTAGTCATAAAGTCGGTCTGGGTACGTGGATAAGCGGCCAAGTTGCCATAGGTTTGTGCATACTTCACCATTTCTCCACCAAATGCTGCGCCAAGATCAGCATTACACAGCGACTCGGCTTCTGCCGCGAGCAGGTCTGTCGGGTTCTTGAACACTTCAGAGTATTGCAGGGTTGGATGGCTATTTCTGAGACCTGCCGTAATTAATGCAGTGAAAGTATCTAATGGAGCCAGAATCTGTATTTTTTTGCTCAGATCCGGTTCTGCTGCTGCCTGCTGTTCTCCACCGCTAAGAATCATGCTCAGGGAAGATGCCGGCGCTATGGCCACCGCACCTTTATAATTTAATTGCGCCCGGGATGCATATTGCGCTGCACCTAAAGCCGCCTGTCCACCTTGGGAATGACCGACCACGGTCCAGCGTGTTTCAGCGCTATTGTTAAAATGTTGATGTGCCGCCACAACCGCATCGGTAATGGAGTAAGCCTGACTTTTTAAATTCAAGAACGGATGCAGCTCTTGTCCACTCGGTTCGCCCAGCCCTTCATAATCTGGAGCGACCACGGCATAACCTTCAGCCAGCAGGCGCGCAATAAAATATTCATTGCCTTTCAGGCCCTGACGGCTTGGTGCACAAATATCGGCGACGCCCGTGGTGCCATGTGCCCAGACCACAATGGGCCATCCACCAGCCGGTTTAGGCTGATTGGGTTCAAACAGCAAGGCCGTAGCTTGTGTTTCCTGCCCATTCACTCCTAGCATTTTATACGTCATCAAGGTTTGTGAAGCACTAACCGACTGTAAGACCATATTTGCATTTGAATCCTGGTCTAAATAAAGTTCAGCTTTTACTACCGGCTGGCTAATATTATGTTTCGGAATACCATCATCAATGATGACTGCGCTGTTGTCATTGTCATCATTACATGCCGTTAAAAATAAACTGCTGCTGGCCAACGCCACGCTAAGCCATATTTTTCTCATCTGATTATCCTTATACAGGTATTATTCTAAAGTTGCGTCCTTCGCAATTTTCACTTTTACGCTGTTTGCTGCGCTCAGGCAATATCAGTGCAATTAATATATAAGTGTATTGTATTAAAATAGAGTCACTTATCTTTAAAATAGATAAGCTGAACGGCCCACAAATGCCGATTATTCGCCCGACAGCCCTGTAACTTTCAACATGATAGTGTTAGATTGCTTTTTAAATCCCTTAACAAGCGAATGAGCACATGCACGCGATTATTCTCGACACTGAAACCCATACCCTGAATGGTTATCCGATCGAAGTTGCCTATGCGCCCATTCAATTACAACAGGGCAAAATCAGCCTGGATAAATCGCAAATTTTTGACCAGTTTTATCAGGTCGATGAACCGATTTCCTATGCCGCGATGGCCGTGCATCATATTCTGGAATCCGACCTGATTGATCAGCCGCATTACACCAGCTTCTGCCTACCTGAAGAAACGCTGTATATCATTGGTCACAATATTGATTATGACATTCGCGCTATTCAAAAATGCGGTGTTGATACTTCTCATATTAAGGCGATTTGTACCCTTGCTCTGGCGCGTCTGGTCTGGCCCGATGTTGAAGCACACAACATTTCTGCCTTAATTTACATGATTAGCAAAGGCAGCGAAAAAGCCCGCGATATGATTAAAAAAGCGCACCGGGCCGATATGGATATTATTTTGACCGCCAATATCCTGATGCATATTGTGCATCATCTGCAAATTGACAGTATTGAAGCCTTATATGCTGCATCTGAAGACGCCCGTATTCCACGCGTCATGAGTTTTGGTAAGCATCGTGGTACGGCCATTGCCGATTTACCAAATGATTATATCCAATGGTTGCTGCGTCAGGATGAACTTGACCCTTATTTAAGAAAAGCCCTTGAGAACGCCAACATCGTCACACTCTAAGCCCAACAATGTCATAAACCCTTCATATTAGTGTAATTTTCATTCTTTATAGTCAGCCTTAATTTATTTGGGGAATAAATTAAGGCATGATTCATTATCATAAAACACAGTTGGGCATTGACGCCCTGCAACAACGCCAGCTGCAATTGAATGCACGTCAACGCCGTCTTCTGGTGCTAATTGGGACCGAAGATTTCGAACAATTGGGCGACCAGTTTAAACAGCGTATTGCTACGCCAGAATTAATTGAACAATTACTGGAGATGGGTTTAATCAGCTCTGCTGCGACCGAGCCAGCCGAAGCAGAAATTTTGGTGCCAGCTCAAGCCGAACCGCAAAGTGAAGCAGCCTCTACCCTACGTTCAGAAATTAAAACCACCTTAAATACGCCGGTACCAAAACTGGTGGAAAAATGGGTCGAACATATTATTGCCCCGTCTTCAGCAGCCAAAGTGGCTGAAGCCGAACCCGCCGCGATTGCTCCAGAAATTCCGGTCCTGGAAATTGAAGTACCACCAGAAGTGGAACCAGAGCCAGAACCGCTGGTTGCCTTGAGCTTTGAAGACACCAAGCAATTAATGGCTAGCTTGTTACAGCGCTATTGTGGACTAATGGCCAAGCAGCTTATTCTCCGCATTCAGGCCGCACCAGATATTCGTAGCCTGAAACTGTGTCAAATGCAGTGGATTACCGAATTACAGGAATCGCGTTTGCCACCAAAAGAACTGAACCATGCTTTACAGCAGATTAACTTTTCGCTGCAGAGCCTGCAAAGTGCCTGAAGATTCATATAATTTTGCTTTGCTTTAAGTCTTTTTTCATCTAAGAATTTTCTTTATATGCGCTAAAAACCTTTATAAATAGCGGTTATTGTTCAGCTTTTAGAAAAATAATTAAAAATAAGCAATCCTTTCTTAAAACACTAAGACTTAAGACCAATAGTGAGATTGGCCACAGCACGGCATAACAACAGCTCTGTATTCTGTTGGGAATGAAGCATGTCTGCCCTGCACTACCTGCAATTTGAACCCTTTGATAATCCGATGCAACTCAGCAAAGTCGGAAACTGGGTCATCACCTTTTTAAGTCCTAAAGACGAACTCAAGCAGATTCAGCTGGCCATTACCCATGTCATTCCACGTCAGGTTTCCGCACAGTTACAGCCCCGCCGTATCATCATTCACAACACCGAACATGAACAGCGCTGGCTGATTCAGGCGATTGAATGCTTCGATAGCACTCGCAATCAGGAAATCATCCTGAACGCCGCAGATGAAACCGCCCAACAGATGCTGCGCAGCATTTTACAGGAATTTCATAAATACGATGTGGATGTCAGCCTGATTTAAAGCGGTTAGAGTGAAATCATCACCTGTTTTGAAGTCTTTGAAGATCAGGCATCGCTTTTTACAACTTTATGCATGCAAAATGGGCACAAGTCTTTTAGAATCAGGTCACTTATAAATAAAGAGTAAAGACGTATGAGTCGGCATATTCCTAAGTCTGCGAACCTCACCGCCTTAACCATTTCTCATTTTTATCCGAGCTTGGATCAATGTTTACATGCCTTGTTTCATTATCATCAAGGCCCACAATTAACGCTTAAAAATGATCCGGTATCTTCGCAGCATGTCTGTGTACAACAACGTACACAAGGTCGTTTGAAAAAAGAAATCCGCTTAAATAAAACAGAAGTTGAGCAGGCCAATAAAAATCGTCTGGCGCTTTATCAACTGTTGGCGCATGTGCTGAATCAGTTTGAAACCGCTTAGGCCAGCTTAAAACAAGAAACTTAGCAAATGCTAAGTTTCTTTCTATTCAATAATTTTATAAATATTATTGCTCTTCTGGCTTTCAAAAAATAATTCAATACTTGGCAGGATAATTTCATCCTCGACAATAATATGGTCAATTTTCTTAAATAACGGCAATTCAGCTGTTTTGGCATTTTCAGCAATCTGACGCAGCTGTGCTTTGGCATCATAACGGTGCTGATACTGATCTTCTACTTTAATATCAATTAATTGGCTCATGGTTATTTCCTCTTATCATTGGTTTTCTTGAAGACAATTTGTTATAGCATAGCTGATTCAAGTTTGACTAAACAGAGTTGTTAATTTGTTTGACAATGTTAATTCTATGCTTTATTAGGTCAGTATAATTAAAAATAAGTGATTGATTTTTATGGTTTAACATTTTATCCGATTTTTCTTATTCTTAACAATTTGCTCAATGTGACGCTCAATTCATCGTGATTTTAAGCAAGAAAAAGCTCGCATTGCTGCGAGCTTTTTTATGTTGGAAGGCTAGTGCTAGATCTATTGTTTGAACCAGAGTTACAAACTCAACAAGCTGTCATTGATCCGTCCAACTACATCGTAGCGTCTTTGTTTTGCGACCTACTGTAGGTTCACTATAGTCCCCTTCGGCTTGGATTGGCAAGCCTTCTAACATTTCTCAGCATTTGTATAGCAAAAAGCCTATTGAACAAAACTTAATCAGGCTTATTATATTTCTGTCGTGAAATTCAGCCTTATTTTTCTCAGCGCATCTGCTCTCATTTTCACCCTGCTCTATCGCTAGATTGATAGCAAACAATCGCCGGCAACAGAATGAAACATAAGTCTTTTTCTAAATTCTGCGTTATCCGTTATAGTGGACTTGAGACATTAAATTAAAAAGAGGAATTGAAGATGCAAAAATTTATTATTCTGTTTGCATTCTGCCTGTTTGCAGTTTTAGGTCTAGGTTTTATCGTGTATCAATTCTTGAGCAACATGCCAAGCGTCGAGTACTGGATTATGCTGTTAATTCCAGCCTTCGCAGTTCCTATTTTAACGGCCCTGATTGTGTATCAGGAACCGAATCATCCATAATGAATAAGCTAGATACGACTCATTGATCCCCTATTTATCAAAAGGACGCTCAATTCAGCGTCCTTTTTCTGTGATTATTTTTCTTGGATTATGTCTAGCTTTACTTGAGTTGCACCGGATCTTCGCTGGTCGATTCAATGATGTAATCAATATTTTCAACCAGGTCTTTATTAAACAGCCTGACTTTTGCCCGCGCATTGGCATATTCGAAAAACAGACCCTCTACAATTGCTTTTTCACGCGATTCTGTCATGCCAATTTCATGATCATTCGGCACAAAATAGACTTCTTCAGGAATTAATTTAACGATATAACCCATTGTTCTGACTCTTATGGTGTTTTAGTAATTTACCCTGCGACATTTATAGGCTGAAAAATCGCTTCCGGCTATGGCGAATTCATCCGACAGTTATGCTTATTTTTGATATGCCATCTCAATGCCAGTCATATAAAGAAAAAATATTTTAAAATCATATAGATTATTTAAATTTAGGTGCTTCTATATCTCACTAAACTGATCTGGTATAGCGACGAGATTTTTTCTGATTAAACAGGTTTTTTATTCAGCCTTTCTGTCCTGTTTAAAGCTTAAAACGGATGTTTCTATTTTGTGGGTGATGAGGCGATAAAAATCTAGAAAGGATGATTCTTTAATCAAAATAAAGATAAAAAATGCAAAGAAAATGCAGTTCAATGACTACTTTTTAACCAAATATAGAAAGGCAGACCAATAAGCACTGTCCTACGATGATGGTTCAGCATTCGTTATTCAAGCCAGATTATGGAAAGGATTTTGGTTCAAAACTGAAGTAAAGAGTTTTAAATGATTGAATCTTGGTAATTTTTATAGTTTTTTATTGATCAGAATTTGGTGCGCCCGGCGGGCATTTTTGCAAATTTCGTGTTTTGTCCTGTTTGCTCATTTTATCTAATTTTTTCTTTATTATTATTGGTTTAGTTGGCTTCTTGGTGGTCGCTAGTTACATCTTTTCTCATTATTCCTTATTATTCCTTCTAAATGAATTACGCCAAAATTACGCCAGCCTGATTTAGAGAGAAAACTATGGCCACTTTCAGACAAAGGGGCAATGCCTGGCGCGCTGAGATTAGTGTAAATGGTACTCGGGAAAGTGCGACATTTGACACTAAGACTCAGGCTCGCGCTTGGGCATCAAAACGTGAAACTGAATTAAGAGAGTTATCACGCGGAAAGCTTCCTGATTATACATTAAATTGTGCAATTGAGAGATATATAGCCGAAGTGTGTCCGAAGCACAAAGGATGTGATTCCGAAATTAAGCGATTCAAAGCGTTTCAGAAAAACTTTCCGAAAATATGCAAAAAGCACATTGCCAAGCTCACAACGGATGACTTTGTTGTTTGGCGAGATACCAGACTTAAGACGATTAAGCCAGCATCTGTTAGACGCGAGGGAAATATCTTGTCTGCCCTGTTCACTGTTGCACGCACAGAATGGAAATGGGTCTATGAGTCACCAATGAGTGATTTAAAGATGCCACCACCGCCAGCGCATCGAGACAGACGCGTTTCGGAAGATGAAATTTACAGGCTTTGTCTGGCCGCAGAGTTTGATAATCAGCCGCCAGAGAACATCACTCAACAGATTATGATTGCTTTCTTGCTTGCGCTTGAGACCGCCATGCGAGCTGGTGAAATACGCGGACTAACTTGGGATCGAGTTTTCTTGAAAGACAGATATGTCACACTGAATGAGACAAAGAACGGAACTAAGCGCCATGTGCCGCTATCGAGACGCGCAGTTGAGTTGCTTGAACTCATGCGTGGCATTGGGAGCCATCATGTGTTCACCGTGAAAGACTCAAGCTTTGATACGCTTTGGCGAAAGTTGCGGGATAAGTGTGAAATTGAGGATTTGCACTTTCATGACTCACGACATGAGGCATGCACCAGACTTGCTAGAAAACTCGAAGTTTTAGACTTGGCGAGAATGATTGGCCACAAAGACTTAAGAAGTCTTATGATTTATTACAATGCAACCGCAAGCGAGATTGCAAATAGGTTGGATTAAGGCCTATCAAAGAGCCTTCACACATATCCCCACATTCACATTCGTCGTAATTGAATGAGCTGTGCAACCCTCACTTAGAGGGCTTATGAATCTTGATATAAGCATCAACTTTAGCTGAGCATTCTGCATATTGCTCCATGTGTTCAACATAGCGAGTCAGCAACTCCCCCATAGTGCCATTATTCAAACCTTTAAGCTGATCGCATGGATTAAGGAGGCTGGCTGGAATTTGCGGCAATGCGGGCGGCTTCGGCGATACGCATGCCTGCATCATCAAGCTTGCACTCAGAATAGACGCGCTCAGTAATAACTTTTTCAGTTTCATGTTTTATATCTCGGAATTGAATTTTTATATTATTGCGCTCGGCTTCTAGCTCATTTTCAACAATGAATACTTTAGTTTTCCAAGCATCGAGTGCATCTAGATAGGCTTGATTCACTTTATTGATGCGGTCAATGCATGCGACATCAGCACCAGAAAACTTTTCCTTCCAATGATTGGCTCGCCATGTCTGCACACCTAAACCAATTAAGGCCAGCAATAAAAAAGCCGTCAAAAAGATAATAACGGCTTCGTAAAATTTAGCGATGAAGGCTTTTATCATATCCAGCCCCTCAACTTAGCCAGATGAGCTTTACGATCAGTCAGACCATTAGTACCACCATTGATCCGGCGTGTGATGGTCAACACATCATCTTTGTCAGCTAAAGCATTCAAGCCATTGTCAGACCAGAACTTGCAAGCAACCATAAGGCCGATACTTGGAATGGCTACAATTTCAGGATTGTTTTCAAAGTTGATGCCGAGTTGCTGACCGTATTTACGATAGTTGGCACGTCCAGTCAATTGAATTGGCCCACGCCCCTTGAATCGCTTGCCATCACCCGCCTGTGTATTGCCTAAATCCTTTCGATCTTCATAAGCTGCACCTGATGCGATTTCTTCCATATAACGAAAGTTGCCCGACTCATGTGCAAGCTGTGCTAAGAAGTGAATAAGGCGAAGCGAGTTTTCTAATATGCCATACGTGCGAAAATGAATATTGGCAGCAAGTCCAAGTTCTTCAGCGCGGCTCTGTGAAGCACCAAGCTTGCGAAATACAGCGGTCAAGGTGCCACGCCCGATGATTCCATCGTCATGCACACCAACGGACTTTTGCAGCTTTTTGATTTGCATCTTATTCACTTACCACCCCCTACAATCGCAATAAACGCAGACTTAACTTCCGCAATTACTTCTGCAAGCGACTTGCCGTGCATGAGCGCAATCGACTGATAAGCAATACCAATCGTCAATAATCCAAATACAGCAAAAATCAGCATCACAAAGCCTTGTGCCATGTGTGAATACTGGCTTAATTCGTAGTATTCAATGAATGCCGCACCGCCATATAAACTGACCGACACACTGAATAAGAATTTACCAATCACGCCTAACGTGACTTGGATTTTCCCGTCTTTATCAATATCCCCGCTAAGCACTAAAGCAAGGATTGCCCCCACAACTGCTGGAACTAATTTAATGACCCACGGTAACGTGTTTTCTTGCATTGTCTTTTCTCCAGACATAAAAAAACGCCCTTTCGGACGCTTGCTTCAATTTAAATTTTCACACTTCGATCTGAACTACATCACCGCTTGCCGCCAAGCGTTTAATCTCCCCATCTGAAATGAAAACCGTTGAACCTACGTTGTATCGAGTCGTACTGGTACACATCACCAAGCCCGACCCATCTACAACCAAAACTTTATAATTCGGATGATTTTCATGCGTGATTTGCCCCACAAACTCAGGCGCTTTAGGCATTAAATCAATCAACCGCTGCAGTGCATTACTCACGATTCACACGCTCCACTTTGACAGTTTGATTCACCTTTGCATGGCTGAATGACACGCTGACACTTTCAACGATGCCCCACCACTCGGCGTTAAATGCAAAAACTTCCCCAGGTGCGCACTCACCCACTTCTGCAGAAATCGGCATAGTTAATGTATGCGTTTCAACCATACCCGCTTTGGCCAACTTAGATTTACCGAATGCCCCCATGCTCACCACATCAAACAAAGGATTGTTTTCAGGTGGCAATAGCACGTCTGCTGCTGTGCCTGTTCGTTTGACTTGCGCTTGCTTGCCTGTTCTATCGTTTGTCAGCGTGATGCCATTGTAATCAGGATAAAGCTCATAGTCTGTGGACTGACTGGTAACGAGTGAATCAGGCACTAAGCGGTCATAATCATCAACTGTGAATGTATCCCAAAATGTCTTTTTATAAAGCGGTTTAATTGAAAGTGTATTGCTACCCTTTTCGCTATAAATAAAACCACCGCCACTTTCCGCAATCAGCTTGATCGCAGCGATTGGCGCAAGTTTTGAATAACTTAAACTGTTGTTTGCTACGATCCAGCCCAAGTCATCAATTAATTGCCAATTCAGCACTGTATTGCTAAACACACGATCCAATTCAGCTTGAGCAAGTTGTACCGATGTGCGCTCATTCTCTTGTAAAAACGAGCGTAAAGGCGCATACGGTGCATCAAGTAAAGCGGTCTGACTGCGACCTGTGAGCGTATAAGTGATATTGCCGAAATTGCGTGAACGTGTGCGATTCTCAAGCAGCATGTGATGTTCATGCCCGTTGACTAGAATTTTAAGAATTACAGGTTGTCCATTGATTGGCTCAAGCTTTGAAATTTCAGTATGTGGCACAGTTAAGCTATATGACCATGACCAGCTGCTGCGGTCTGTACGATAATTGCCGTCATACACTAAAATTTCTGCATCATTATCAAGCCGTGTCACAGATAAACTATTCAAGATATACCACCAATTTTGATTTGGAATTGCGGGAATACAGTCATCAACCCCAAAGTTTAAAATGACGTTATGCGCATCAACTTCATGACATAAACAAACGAAATTTAAATCACCTGTGCCTTCATATTGCGGCAATTCAGGCTTTGGCCAAGGTTGAATTGGATGCTTACGATAATGAATCGCCTTGGCTTTTTCCCACGCTAAATCATCAGTCGTGATAAGCTCTAAACCCTTATCCCACTCAAATGTGAAATGCTTTTCAAAGACGTGGGCCACTTCATGCGCATACGTGATATTGCGACGCTTTCGAATCATTTCGTGCCAGTCTGTGATTCGATTGATACGCAGTTTCAGCGTTTCATCAGATAAGTAGCTTTGATGAATGAATCGCTTGTCGCCTGCTTGCCAAACTAAATATGCATCAGTCTGCAGACCTGTGGCTTTCTCATGTTCAATTCTGACTGCTTGCGCAAGTGAATTTGAGCGATCAAAACCCGCCATAGCTTGCTGACTAAGCACCAAACCTTGGTCATAAAAAAGAGCCTCGTTTGAGACTCTTAAAATTGGTTTTGCCCATGGTATTGCTGTGACACTTAAAGCAGCGATTGCCTTTTGATAACTGGTATCAAATGCATAAGACACACCGACGATGTGATTAATATCGAATACAGCATCAATTTGAAATTGAAACTCGATATCTAAAACAGTATCAATCGTACATAGGTTTTCAGCGAATTCCGCAACAATTTCAAAGCTAAAACTGGTGTCTAAGACAGTATCAATCTGCCCGATGACATCGGTATTTTCTTTAAAGACTGCGACAACTTCAAAGCCAAACTCAGTATCAAGTATCGTGTCTATGACTGCAGTATTTACACCACTGTCTGTATAAATGGCTGTGACTTCAAAACCAATATTAGTTTCTAAAACAGTGTCGATTACCGCAGATACATCATCCCCAAAGTTGAGATTAGTCGAGCCATCGGCTAGATGCTCAAAATTGAGAATAATGTTATGACTATCGGTATTTTCAGGCTTGAAGTTTAGGTTTAGGTTGTGCGCATCAACGGTGCCGAGCTTATTTTTAAAATCCACATGAGCACCCTTTTTAGTTACGGTCTGAGTTTGATGGACTGGATAAACAACGTGCCGCCCACGACTAAATTGGTATTCGCAAGCGATATATCTGCACCCACAGTTATATCCGCTGCCACCTCGCCTGCACCGTTAAAAATACGCGCCCATGTAGCTGTGCCAGTCTTAATCACCGAGCCTGTGTCAGTTGGATGTAATTCAACATAAGTTGGCGTGGTTTCTTTAATGCAGGGTTCAGGAAATACCAAAGTGACTAGAGCATTGTTTGAATCTGCTGCAATTGACGTATCAGCAGGCTGCGCGCCCTCATAAAAAATAACGGTAGCACTTTGGCTACCGTTATCCATAAACTCTGAAAAGGCTTGAATCATAGCAAGCCGAGCTTTGACTGATGTTTTACTCATTTTGGCACCACGTTATCTTGAATGACTGCGTTGAATTTCTTGTGCTCATCTATAGCAACGATTGTGTATGATGCATCAAGCGGTAGGTATGCTTTATACACACCATTTTTATCACTTCTAGTTGATGCGATTAAAGCACCACTCACTCGACTATAGATACGCACATGTTTTGATTTTGGCACACCCATTTCAAATGTTGAGCCTGAGACAATCTTTGTTTTTGCTATGGTTGTTCGGCCTGCTTGCATATCAAGATCAATCATTGTTGCTCCATTAGAATTACATGCTTAATGAAAATCTGATTAGATGCTAACTGGTAATAGCGAGACACATACTTACCAACACCTGAATCAAACGATTCAGTAGTAGTTGCTAAAGACGAGATTCGTAAAAATGGCAGAATTCCTCGAACCTTTCCATTAGTATCCGAAATTACAAATTTTGAAAAAAATGCCGTATCACTGCTTGTGACGCTGTTAATACCTATTGATGGTTTAAGTAAACACCATCCCTCGCTAGCGTTCGATACACTCTGAATTCCAAGATCATTATTCCAAAGTGAGATATTGAGATTTTTATCCACTTTGCCGATATAACTATTATTGACACTCGTCCAAAGAATTGGATTTCTTCCTTGCTGAAAGTATGAATAATTTTGAGCAATTTTGTTTTGCACACCTTGCGCAATAAGTGCTAAATTTTTTGCTAAATATGTTGCATCAACAAACTCACAAATACCGCCAACTGTATACACTGGCTGAGTATCTGCCGCTTTTACATCTAAAATGAAACTAACCCCATCCCCCACAATATAAAATTCAGCACCGCTATTAGAAGGAGATGCCGTATCAGCATAATATGTCACCGCCCCATTCGCAGTTTTGTAATACCACTTAGCCCAACCATGATATGTACCATCCCACCCCCAATTTGCATTTGGAATCCCAGGATCAAATGGCATCTGGCTCCCAGTGATTGTGTCAATATCCGACATATCAGACACAATGCCAACCTTTGCAAATTTAGCTCCCGTTGAGGATGCTCCACTCACACAAAAATCATGCACAAGCAGAATTAAACCAAGTGATTCAGGATCTGTTGAGCGATATGCTCGTTTTGATTCTGTAGATTCGCTCTGGGTCTGGTACACAATTTCAAAATCAAGTGGAGCTGTAAAGCAACTGGCTGTACCTAAAATATTGCTCGGATGCTCGGCTGTACACTCAACTGTAATTGAGCTTGTATCTGCACTTAATACCTTATAATCACCATCCCAACCATTCGTAGAACCAGCAATTCGCACCACCTGACGATCAATGAAACCATGATCGCTTCCTAGATTAATTGTTGCAGTGATCGAGGTTGTATTAGCTTTTGTGATCCCAAGAATAGTGACATGGTTAAACCCATTTACCAGAACAGCATCAAGCAAGTTAATCATTGCTCCCCAATTATTTGTTAACTGGGGAATGCCTTTCATCGTATTTTGATAATGCTTTACAAGTCCTGCCATTTTTATTTACTCATAAAAAAGACCGCTCAAAGCGGCCGTAATTGATTTAGATTTTAGACAATGCGGTCAATGTCACCACGCAACATGATCTGAAACTGATCTGACATGACAGTCGGCTCAGATTGTTTCACTGTGCGAATCACCCAAACTGGGAAGTTTGCCGCAACGGTATTGAATCGCAACACGTTACCGTTTGCCCAACCAGCGCCCCAACCTTCTTTTTTCACTGTGAAATATGGCAAGCCGGTCACAGGATTAATTGGTGCAAAATCAATATTTACACTCCCTGTGCCGATCTGCCCTGAATACTCACCAACACAGCGGAATGATTGTGCATCAGTGAAGATCAACGCCCAGCGTTCCTGAATAGCTCCCTTGTTGGTCACAGCAATTGGATATAACGCATCGTTATAGTTGGCTGAAATACCCGCACCTGTGGCTTCATCTGCCCAAGCATTGTTCCATGACTGCTGCACAAATTTACGTGTGTAGCGCGATTGCATGTCACCAATGACCAATGCTGAGCCAACAATCGTATCCGCAGCATCGTAGTTGTGGGTTAAAGGCTTGGTAAAAGTTAGCTGCCCGCTGATCTGCACATCACGAATTAAGCCCATGTCCTGATAACGATACTTGGCCAAAATTGGTGCAACCAAAGTATTTAGCGAAAAATCACCGTTTAAAGTGACTTTGCCGTAGTCATAATCGACCACATACATATCAAACGGCACTTTGGTACCTTGACTGTCTTCAAGCTCACACCATGAAATACGCTGGTCGTTTAAGTCATAGGTTTGCCCTGCAATATGGCTTGGCAATTCCTGAGTTTTGCTTGAACTAACGATGCCAATGTCACCAACTCGGAAAATTGGTACACGCCCATCAAGGGGCAAACGTGTTGCAGACAAGCCTAAAATTTCAGAATCAAGCGGAATGTAAGTATAAGCAATTGCGTTATATCGCACCGATGAACCATCAATCCAAACTGGCACATTAATATAAGTATCGACTCCATCCTGATATTCCAGCAGCGGGTCATACCAATCATTCGCTTCAATCTCAGTCCGATTGGCTTCGGTAATTTTGGTTTTGGTGTAGAAGTAAATCGTGACAAAGCCATTATCCCAATTGACCTGACCATGCGCCCGACTGGTTTCGATCACCCCATTTTCATCAGCGGTCAGTGTTAGTTGACCATGTTCAAGCGATGTCACCACAATAGTCATCGACTGTGGGCGAATTGGAATAATTGGTGTTCTAAAGCTGATTTTATTGATTGGCGGTAGATCGGTTGTGGTAATTAGCGACTCAAGTGTCAATGAATTGGCTTGCCCTGGTGTCCACGAGCTTAATTCAATCTCACCAGTGCCAAGGCGAATCAAGCCAGATTGAATACCACTGCCGTTGCTCGGATTGATGTCGCGATAAATCAAACCATCGCGGTCAATGAAGGTGCTGTCACCCAGTTTAAATCGTACTGATCCTGATAAAATCTGCTCACTAAATCCATAAGTTAGATCAAATTTCATTGTATCTGCTTGCACGGTTTCAGTTGAGCTATTGATACCTGATGTATCTCGATAATGAGCCTTAATTCCAGTAGTTTCGCTATAGGCTTTATATGTCGTACTTGAAAGCACCACATTACTTGGTTGCGACTGATAAATTGTCATAATTTCACCTATTATGCTGAAACATAGCCAGCCCACGGATTGACTTGAATTTTGTATTGCGTTACAGCGGTTCCAGTTACCGATGGGATTACCGATGGGGACCCAGAGCTACTACTAGAACCTATTTTGACGGTCGCGGTGGTTGCGCTATTTACTGGCAGCTTAGCCACCTCTTTTTCATAGAAGTAGCCAGTGACAATACTTGGAGTCATTACCACAGCGCCTGTTGTGTAATTGATTGTGCCTTGTGTAGTACCAAAGCCATCTTTTAGATTTCCAAGCCCATCATCAACAACAACCAGTGTGACCTGATCACCCAAATTTGATGTTAGCGGGATTTCTAGCATCACAGAGTTTGGCTGTAATGCATTGCCGGTTCCTACGGTAAAATTGATCTGCTGACTTGCGTTTGGAATAACTGGTGGCACGACTTGCTCTTTCTTGTCGCCATAGTCATAAGTAATGGTGAATATTGTGCCTTTTTGCGGCAACTCATTCGGTATGATTTCACCAATCCCTAAAGCACTATTCACAAAACCAGTTGCATCGCCAGTTAAATTCCCCATTGCATTCGATGTTGCTGACTTAGCTACACCACTCAACATCCAGTTGATAGTTAGGCTACTTGCTGCAACTGCTTGATGGTCAAGCTCAAATGGTATTTTGGCGGGTAATACAGGCAAATCAGCTCGCTGATAGGTTGCAATCGGTGTACCCCAGTTCAGCAGAATTGGTGTGTCTACATCAGGCAAGGCACCAGTCGTTAATAGCCATGAGCCAGTTTCGTAATTGATCATGCCTGAACCAAAAGACGAACTTAAAGCTTTTAATTGACCTGAGCCATCATCTTTCAGTTCATAGAACTTGCCCTGCGACATATAAGAAATCGAAAGTGCACCAGGTGCAGGAATCGGAATTAAAACTCCGGTCCAGTTTGTGCTTTGGTTATTTTGAGTCACCGGAATGGCATAGCTTTGGAAATACTGTCTTGGTGCAGCAGCAGGTTTAAAAGTGATTTCTAAAGTAGTTGCACCCGCACCCGCAGCAGAAGTCCACTGGATTAAGCCACGCTGATAATCAATCGTACCAACTTGTGTGCCTTGACTGTTTTTAAGCAAGCCACCTTGGTCGCTCACAGGCTGACCAAACAATGTAAACGCAATGCTTGACGGCATCACGCTTGAGCCTAAATACAAGTTTTGACTGACGCCCACGGTGGTTGGAAAGTTGGCAGTAATGGTACCGTCGCTACCTGGTACCAAAATAATGCTCTCACCTGCAGCATTCACATCAATAATCGGGGTTTCAGTCTGTGCCGATGGAATCAGCTGTGTGAACATGCTCGACGCATTCACAGTGAACTCACCCACTTGCGCATCTGATGCTAATTTTACCGATGCGCAATATTCGCCTGTATCTGCGACCAGTGATTCACGAATGATGGTTTTTGATGCCTGCCCGTCATACCACTGGCGAGCACTCAAACCAGTAAAGTCGCGTTCAAGCGGGTCATTAATTGTATAAGTAGCCACCTTATATTGCACCTCTCGACCACTAATCACCATAATCGCAATGCGTGTTTCAACTTTCGTGATACGCACATACTGCTCAAATTCAAGCGCCCCACCTTCGTCACTGACTAGAACAATGGTATCGCCCACACTGGATTCCGCTTCTTGCGGAAACATAGCCACTTGCAACTGCTTCATGCCTTGCCAATGAGTGTCTAATGGCGTGCCTGCAATCTGTCCACCTTTAGCCAAGTAATTTTCTACACGGTTTTGGGCACCACGGCGTTCATCTGTCCAGTTTTTTGTGCTGAACAGTAATGCTGACACGTTTGGATCTTGCGGGTTTTCAGAGATGAATACCGTTGCACCCATCAATGCGTCTGTATCTTCGGTAATCACCGCAGGAAAGATTTTACGCATGGATACATCACCCATGGTTCGATCCATTTCTGACACGTCATTGAACAAGTTATTACTTTGACCATCAATGATGACTTGACCTGAATATTTACCGCCACCATCGTCTGTGTCAGTTAATCGCTCCGATTTATAGAGCACCAAGTCTTTTGTTTCAATTGCCATTATTCGCTCCAAAATCTTAGCGTTAAACGCATCATTTCATCTGAACTGGTCGCTGGTGAACCCCACACGC
Organism: Acinetobacter sp. YH12112; assembly: GCF_013418945.1. Classification (NCBI taxonomy): domain Bacteria; kingdom Pseudomonadati; phylum Pseudomonadota; class Gammaproteobacteria; order Moraxellales; family Moraxellaceae; genus Acinetobacter; species Acinetobacter sp. YH12112. The sequence goes on from NZ_VPBA01000003.1 coordinate 86,459, forward strand.
TAACCGCCTCAAGTGCTGTATCTTGATGATTAAAAATCACATCAAATTGCCGATTGTCATGCGGCCATTCAAACTGCAAGCGAAACTTCTCGCTTAAAGCCGACCATTCCTGTAGCTTGCGCACATCACTTAACTTTGCCCAACCACGGTTGTTATCGGGTGTTAAAGTGATAGGTCGAGCACCGACTTTGATGCCTTCCTGAATAATGGCCGCACCACTTATGGCACGCTCCACGGTTTGTTCTTTTGGCTTCCATTCAAATTCGTCAGACCATAAAAAACCGTCTTCTAATGAGACGGTTTCGGATGTTGCTAAGCGTATTAATTTCATCACATTGCCTTTTTCAGCATTTCAAATTCACGCAAGATGCTTTCCATCGTGTCTCCATCTTCCTGCGAGCCTTGCATTTCAAAGCGTTTGCCGCCTGATACAAACTCAAAGCGCACGTTTTTGGTTGGTGCATCATTCTGCAGATCGCGGATTTTTGGTTCAGAAATATCAGGTACATAGTCATTGACCTTTGGCGTGCTGCCCGTACTTCTCACATCAAGATTACGCAGTAATTCGTTAATCTTGTTGGTACCGTGCTGTGTCGTTAAGCCTTTCGCTGCAGCGTTATTAAATTCTTGTTCGATGAGTTTATTCATCGCCAAGTTGCCGCCTTTGCCGTATGCAGCAAATTTGGCATCACGATCTGTAGCCATGGCTTGTGACCAGATTGACCCTGCCAATTTCTTGGCTTGATCTTCACTGTATCCCATGCTTTTAATCTGAGAAATTACATCGTTCTTGCTCATGGATTGATAGCCCGAGATAGCCGCGCTTAAACCTTTGGATTGGCGTTTCATTTCAGCATCCCATTTCTGAGCCGCTTCCTGAGATGCTTTATTCCATGCGATTTGCGCTGCATTGGCTTCTTCGCGTGCAATCTGCCCCGCTTCCCGATAGCCATCACCAATACGGCGCGCTGATTCACGTACACGATGGTTGGCTTCGGTTAATTCATCCATCGCTTTAACAGAAGCTTTGCCTGTTTCGTCGATTTCGACGCGTAGACCTTGGCTGGCAGCCTTGGCTTGCACTGAGGCAATCTGTGCCTTATCACCTGTAGCAATCGCAGCTTCGAGCATTTTTGTATAGGCTTGTTTGATACCTTCAGCTGTGGCTTGGCCACTCTTACTGACCACATCAAAGTTTTTCTGAGCGGCTATAGCAGCATCATTAAGTTGCTCTTTAGTTTTAATGCCCAAAGCACTAAATGCCGCAATCGCTGGCTCTAAGGCCGCAGGTAATTGACCGCCTTTTTGCTCAATCTTACTCAAGCCAAGCGCAACCTGCTCACCAGTGATGATGCCCTGTCGCTCAAGTTCCAGTAATTTACTTTTAACGTAGTCCAACTCAGCCCGTGTCTGAGCTGTATCAATTGCCTTATTCAAGTTACTGGATAGAGCAAGCCCTGTATCAATCCCCTTGGCTTTATATTCATCCAACTTATCCAGAATAATCTGAACATCATTTGCAGATGATTGGAATGTCTTTGAAAAGCGCCCCTGAAGTTGCTCAGTACTTAACCCAGTGCGCTCCAAAGCTGCACGCATAACCGCTTCAGTTAATGCCGCAGACTTCTCGGCCTCTTTAGCTGTACCCGCAAAAGCAGCACGGGCATTAGTTTCAAAAACCAGTAAGTCTTTGCCATCAAGCGCCTTGCCTAATCGTTCCTGTAACTCATCCCCAGTGATTTTCCCTTGCTCTTTAAGCAGGATCAGGGATGTGACCGCATCATTTATGCCTTTGGTTGAGTCAAATTTCATGGCATTAGAGATTTTTTCTAATGCGTCTTTGACCGACTCACCTTTCGCGATCAATTCTTCAAATTGCTGAATAAGCAGCTTGGTTTCTTCGGTCAATTGATAGGTTTTATCACGGCTCTTTTCGGCTGCTGCCGCTATTTCAGCTTTAGCTTCAGCAACAACTTTTGCGCGCGCAGCTTCAAGTAACTCTTGCTGCTCAAGCTTTTCAAGTGACTTAGCCAACTCACCGTTATTAAAAACATAATCTTCAGTTTTAGCTATTGCCTCACCCAGCCACTCACCAAGTGGTGTAAGCATTCCGACAACGGCGCCACCCATCACCCCAAGCGAAGTAATAGCAATGCCAAGGGTGCCAAGTCGCCCCACCAAAGTCATGATGCTTGAACCTGTTGCTGCAGTAGATGCAGTTACGGCTTTACTATTTGCTGCCAATTGTGTTTTTGCTGCTGCATTCGCTTTGGATGCATTGGCGTTAGCGATTTGCGCTTGTGTATTCGTAACGATGGCTGCTGTTTCTTGCGTGATTGCAGTTGATGCAGCCTGAACACTTCTCGCTTTATCTAAAAAAGCCAAGCCAATATTTAGTGCCTTGTATGCAATGAACGCCTGTCCAGCCAATGTTAGCGTGGATACAATTGTGTCTAGGTTTTCTGCTACAAACTTAATTGCCTCAGCGACCTTAGTACTTGCACCTGTTGCGGCATCCGCCTCACCAATATATACAGTCCAAGCGGTTTTAAGGTTTTCAATAGAAGCGCCAATGGTGGCAGGGAATTTATCGAACTCGGCTGTGATTTTTTCTGACTGACTCAAAAGCGCCTGAGTTACCACCTCTGTTGTGAGTTTTCCTTCGCCAGCCATTTCACGCAGCTTGCCAGTCGTTACATCTAGACCATCCGCTAAAGCCTGCGCTAAGCGTGGTGACTGCTCCATCATGGAGTTAAATTCATCACCACGCAAAACACCTGAGCCTAAAGCTTGGTTAAGCTGTGTAATTGCTGCTTCGTTTGCTGCCGCAGAACCACCACCGACCTGAATTGCTTTGTTAATGGTTTCAGTTAATGCCAAAGCCTGCTCTTGCGGCCATTTCATTTCCTGCCCGATTTTGGTTAATCGTGCATATAGCTCACCTGTTGCCTCAAGGTTTGAGTTGGTTGCGATTGCGACGTTTTTAACATCGTCCATGGCTTTTTCTAGGTTGCCATGGTCACCAATTGCAATGCTAATACGACCAGATAGGTTTTTATAAGCATCTGCAGTTTGTGCAATTTCACTTGCCGTTACACCAATACCAAGCGCAGCCAAAGCGCCAGTAAGCGCATTAAACCCTGTCTTTAATCCTTGTAACTCACCAGATACACCTTTAGATGCTTGCTCTGTTTGACTTAATTCTTGAGTGGTTGTTTCAAGCTCTTTATCGAGCTGCTTTACTTGTTGCGCTGTTTCTTGTGACTGTGTACCAAGTTTATCAATCTCTTTGGTAGCACCTTCAGTATTCCCTGTAACCGACGCCGCACCATTCTTTAAGGCAGCAAATGCTTCTTTTGCTGCTTTTTCAGATTGATGCATGTTGCCAATAAAGCCCTTGGTATCGGCTTCCATTACCAACTTGAAAGTTAAATTCTTTGACATGATGACCTCAAATTTCAGGCATTAAAAAACCCACCGAAGTGGGTTATGTTTTGATTAAATCAATTCAATACAGCGCAACTCTTTTTTTCCGATTCAGCCAATTCAATTTGCTTTCTATAATCAATCATTTTTGTGGCTGCATCCAACTCATGCTCACTGCCGCGCATAAAGGTTAGGTATGCATCAATATTGGTAGTCATAGCATCCACGTATAAAAGGCGTGTTGACTCAGCGCAGCCTTGATATTTTTTTGATGATATATTTCGCTTAATTTCCTGCATTTTTGCCACTGGCTGGGATAGTGTAATTCTGCTCGTTGCTCCTGCAACTGTTGCAGCATCTGTCCACTCTAAAATGATTTTATTAAGCTCGTTCGCCTGCTGAGGTGTAACTTCAGGGTTTTCAGTTAGCTTTGCATCAACCACTTGTTGAATGGTTTCTTTTTTAATCGCAGTACCACCAAGTTGTTTATCTAATTCTGCGGCGCGCTCAGATTCTAATTTTTGTTGATGAGCAATCTCAGCCTGCTTCAATCTCTCTGCATCTGCCTTATTGCTTTGGTGCATAAAATAAAAAGCACCAATAATCACAACCAATATGCCAATCAGTAAATACTTCATACCACCCCTCAAAATTTATATAATTTTCAGGCATTTTAACAATTGGTTAATCAATCAACAACTTTTAAATCTTCCATAAGTTTTTTAAATTCACGGTTTTGAGCATGTTGTGCTGAGCGCATTAAATTGACTTGTGACCGCATTTTTCTAAGCTCACTTCTTTGTGCGGCTTTTACATACTGCAGATATGCACCGTATGACATATTCATAATGTCATCGTGACGATGCCCAGACTCAATTAAATACTGGAACGAATCAAACCAAGTGCTTTTCTCGTTACTTGACTTGCTGCCACGCTTTGGTTTTTCAGGCTTGAAATATGCAGTATTCACAGTCAATACAGCACGCAGCATATCTAAAAACAAAGCCTGATCCTTTGCCACATCAAAAATACGGTCTGCTGTTAAATTGGTGGTCATGACGCAGACTTGAATTACTTCAACCGTGTGAGCCTTAAATAACTCAATCAAAATTTCATCTGAATAATCTTTGTCTTTTAAATATTCTTTAACTGTTTCAGCATGTCTACAGAATAGATCCAGTGACTTCACCTGAATCTGCTTTACTTCAATTTCGCCAATTTGAAACGTGCGATTATCTGCTAAGAAAAAATCATTCATGACAGGGTCTCAATTAAAAAACCGCCTTAATGGCGGTCTTAGTTGATCTTTAGTATTGTTCTTTATCTAAATGACAATCCCGGAGGTGTAATTCAATCGATTCTATGAGCAATTCTTTGTTTATATCCATCTTCTCACCTGCGCTTAATTTTTATTATTAAATCGCCATTAACACTAGCTTCGATAGCTTCACCTTTTGATGTTAAATATGCCTCGCCTGGCAAGTAACCGCATAATACCTGTAATGCTGCGGTTTTTTCATGGTCCGGCAGATCGAGTTTAAATAATTGATCTCGGACTTTTCTTTCAAAAACACATGGATCCATTTCAACCATTATTCTCACCAATGCTTATAATTCTGCCTAAATTATAACATTGGTAAAAAATACAGGCACAAAAAAAGACGCTTATGCGTCGTGGAGTTTTCTTGTGCCTGTGTTGGTTTTAAGGTGCTTGAACTGCTGGAATAGTTACGATATGACCGTATAACCCAAGCGTTGCATCACTTTGTTTTGTAACGTCCGATAATGCCTGACCGGAGATTGCATATTGACCCAGTTCTTCATGAATCAATGGGAACGTAGTTTCTGGTGACTTCTTGGTACGCCATAAGCGCACAGCCATGTGTTCACCATTGGCCGTATTGATACCCTTGAAGAATAGCTCGTACTCTTCACTGAAGTTCGACGCCAGCGTGGTATGTGACACCGCACCATTGGTATATGACGCCAGAATCGGCATCGTCAGGCCTGCCACATCGTTAAATGTAACGGTGCCAAACTTGGCATCAAGCGTGTACTGATCTTCAGTCAGCGTAACCGGTGTGCCGACAGTAGAGTCTTTGAATGTCACAGCTGAAAGGTTGTAGCCATCGAGCTTGATTTCTTCACCTGCGGCTACGGTGCCCAGTGAAACATCGGTGACAGCTTCCGAAGCAACGTCCGTATTGGTACCAGAAACGATGTATTCCAGATTTTCTTTGTTCACCTCTTCCAGCTGGCCAGAGAAGTTAACTGAAGTAGTCTGCACCATCGTGAAGTCAGTCGTACGCATCCCAGAGGTTGATTCAGTATGCTCCAGCACATCTGCACCAATTTCCAGTTCAAACTCTGGCACGTTACCGATGTGGCGCATAGCACCTGCCACGCCCGCTGTAATTTTGGCTAAGTAAAACTTACCCTGGAGTGAAATATAATTTGTGCTCATTACTTAGTATCCCCTGCAGATGCCTTTTTTGCTGTAGCAGCCGTGGTTTTCACTTCTTCAATGACACCTTTGGCCAGTAATTCTTTAATCTGGGCATCAGCCAGACCGCCTACAATGTCACCCTGCTGAAAGCGGCCGACCGGCTTTAATGCTTTGTATTGTTTTGCCATGATGGCTCCTTAAATAAACTTTTCGGATTCAAAAATGATAGTGATATATGCAAAACTTGAGCTGTAACCATCTCGCACTGATAAGAACCGTAATGGAATGCGTGAAGCTACCGGCTGCCACCCGGCCAAAAGCCGAATAACCTTTTCAGTTAATGCTCCTGCCTCATCTGCCACGGCGCGCCCGTCATTCAACTGTGATTGTGCATTTCGACATGCAACAGAAACCGCCCATTGCTGCCCGATCTGGTTGAGCTTGCTGTTTCCTTTTGAGTCCTTTAAATCAATACGCACAAAGTTCACATGGGCCGATGGGGACAGTTGCGACATTTCTGTGATATTGGTCGAGTTCTGTGGCGTATAGATTTGCTTAAACTCCGGGATCTCCTTGAGCTTTTCAGCAATTTCATCACGCACCGCGAAGAATGTAGTCATCTATAAAACTTCCTACGATGTACAAAACCATTTCCTCATCTTCAGCGTTTAACCCAAGCTGAGTCCGTGGTGGTAAAACGACTTGCTTCACTTTTCTGTACTGGCCAGCCACAGCAAACGTAATGTATTGACCAGTCTTGGGCATGATCGTCGCACCATAATGAAGGTATGCTGCATACTCCACATTGGTGCCGACTTCTACACCATTCGACAAAACGTTATGCGTATAAGAGTTCATTAAGCGCCCGGTATCACGCAGCGTTTGACCGCCTTGCACCATTGCACGCCATGACATCTTCCACGGATTACCGTCCACATCCCGGCCATCAAGAAAGCGCTCATCTATACTTGAAACCAATCCTTGGCCAATCTCATCAAAAAGCTTTGACTTGTCGGCTTCAAACTGGTTCAAGTGCGCAAAGACTGCTTCAATCGGTGAGCTGTCAGACTGTATGGTTATTGCGAAGGCCATACGCACCTCACTTGATGCTTGGCATCTTGCTTAAGATGGAATCACCAAAAACCCCACCGGTATAACTGGTACCAATCGGCATGGTTGAAGGTTTTTTGCTTGGTTGGTCGTCTACGATCTGGTTGGTCTCTGCATCCTGGATTTGTAAATGAGCCTTACCAGTAGCTACCAACTTAAGAAATGAGATTGCATCTTCATAACGCTTTCGCACTTCCTCTGTCGGTTGCTGGAAATAGAGACGATAGCGTGCAATATCACACGCCATGCGCTCTAAATTACTTGGCACATTTGGCAACGGCAGAGCATAACGACCACCGATGTAGCCGTTAATTTCTTCCGTTGCGTCCTGTAATGCATCTTCAACCGCAGTTGATGTACTTGCATGCATCAACTTTAGCTCTTGAATTTCACCACCAAACCGTGCAACCAAATTTGCTTCAGTTGCATACATAAATCACCTATTAAGATGCAGCACCAGACACTTTCACCAATGCTTTGGGCTTGGCGACGATTGGCAGCTGGTTCGCTTGAACATGCAGGCCAAAACCACGGTCATAATCAAGCGTGCGCTGTTTTGCATAATAAGGAAGTGCCAAAGTGTTGACCGTTTCGTTAAAGTCAGCAGGCGCTAAAGCAGTCATAAATACGTCTTGTGTGCCGCGTGGGTAAGCGTGACCCGTATTTGATGCAATCACAGGTGTAGCACCTACTTTGTTGCGATTCACAATAAACTTTAAGCCGCCAAATTCAAAGCCTGACGTGTTAGAACGACCCAACTTTTGTTCAGCAGCCGACCAACCTAAAAACACTTCTTTCACGTTTTTATGGCTAGTAAGCGCATCATAGAAAGTACGATCTACTTCAACTTCGATAGATGAGTAAATTTCTTGACCTAAACCATCTTCAATAAGGTCAATCACGTCTTGACACTTCGCCAACACGTTTGTGGTTGCTGTACCAAGATCAAAATAAACAACTTGCTGTTGCACACCAAAGCGGGCGTTATAGTCCACAATGGTCGCACCGTTTGCATCAAGGATAATACCCTGCTTTGCTTTAGAGCGACGATAAGCCAAAGTTGCATCAATCTTGTTTTTCATAGATTGAAGCTTATCAAGCACTTTACCTTGTACGGTTTCAGCTTGTGTCGAACCAAAAGCACGTACACCCATTACATCGGATGCTAAAACAACATCTTCAAGCGGCATGTGTGGAATTGCAAACGATTCAGCAGTACGCACGCCACTTGAGTTTTTAGGCGCTACACCACCCCATGCAGTTGTAGGTACCAAGATTGAATTTTCAGCGTAAAACTCAATGTCAAATGACTTGGTTGTGCCTGAAATTGGGCGAAATAGCTCAACATCACCAGGATTGCCGATGCGAGTAGGCAGGTTGCTGATTGCAGCAGATAATTCTTGTGTTGAAAAAATAGGGTCCATGCGTAAGCTCCTATGCTGAACGAACTGTTGTGATGTGCAACTTCGCAAGGTCCGCTAATGCTGCTGTTTGTTTTGCAGTTGCTAAACCTGATTTAAATTTCAGATTCTCAGCAACCACTTTTGCTGTGCGCGCTACGATTACGCCTGCACCTGTTTCGCTTGCGCCTGTAGTTACCGCATCACCCACAAAGATGCCCGCAGCAACTTCATCGGTTGTGCCGCCATAAATTTGCGCTTGTCCGTTGGCGTTTAGCGACACAACAGTGCCATCTGTTAGCTCTTGAGATGCTGCAATTACTACGTTTTCACGACTTGGACGGTGATTGCCATCAAGTTCATTTGCAAGCCATGCCGATGTTGGTTTTCCTAAAGTAACTGTCATGAGTTATCCCCTGTTATTTACGTTCTTTTGCAAGATCGGCTAATGTTTTCTGACCTGCGTTAAATTGATTTTCGCCACCGTTTGCTTGATGAGTGAACAAGTGTGCAAATGCTGGATTTGCTAACGGCGCTTGTTGCTGCTGACCAGTTGGCGGTTGTTGCTGAATACCTGCAGAGAATTGACGAAGCTGCTTTGCGGTAAATGCGAAAACAGAATCATCCATATTGGTGTATGCAGTTTTATCATCAGCGCTAAATTGTGTTTTAAGCTCAGCTTCCAGTGCAGCAATATCTTCAGCACGCTTTTGCGCTTTGAATTGCTTTAACTCAGCTTGAGCGTTATCGCGCTCGGTTTCTGCTTTCTTCAAAGCTTCTTTGGTTTGCTCTAATTCGGTCACGTCTGTGTCCTCTTTGCTAGATTGTGTTGGGTTATGGCTGGCTGCCACGGCGTTTGTGTTGTCATCTGCACCCAAAGCACAGAAAGACACCTCACGAATGCGACCACCACGAAATACCGTGATTGGTCCTTGGTGAACTTTTCCATTGACTGTGACAGATGCATCAGCCTGAATTTCTTCTACAGATGACGGCTCAATGCGTACTGACATTTGCCACGGAAAACCATCGTCAGAATCCTGAGCAACTTCGGTGCCGAACTCGTTACTCATTAAGTCACCTGAAACGACTAAACCTTGTTGGTGGTTAATGCTGTGTTCATTGATGACACCTGCACGCTGACGTGGTGAGTGATCGAGTAATGCGGGAATACGACCTTTTATCTTCATAGAATCCAAATCAAAAATGATTCGATCCCAATACCAGTGGTCTGTAATCACTTCACCGCTATATGCCACGCCTGTGAATGTGCGCTTTTTCTTGCCTTCCTCGGCTTGATTGACGTTCAGATCGCCAAGCCGAAAACAGTATTTATCCTGTGTTTCCTCTACTGGCATTTTCATGCTCCATAAAAAAACCGCCCCAGAAGGAGCGGTCATATTCATATTTAAATTAGTTCAGCAAAGGCTTGAGTGTATAAATCAGCTTGCCTTTGATCGTTTCAATAGAAACCACCTCAAATGACAGTCCCAGTGGAATTAAAACCCCTTGCCCTGCATTCAGTTTTTCCAGATCAATGCCCAATCCCTTGGCATTCTCAATCTGAATCACAATATCACCTGCAGTTTCAGTCATGAGTAACGGCGCGCTCAATTGAACTGTCTGCCCAACCTGATACGCTGCAACCTGCTGGATAGTTGCACCACCGACCACAGTTGAAGCTGTATTGCTTGCCACAGCTTGAATCGCTGCCATATCACTAGTAAGCCAGCGCTTCAGCACATCGTCTGCCAGTGAAGCTGTGGATGCATTTAAATACGTGGTCAATGCTGAGTCATTACCTTGCACATAATCTAGAAAAGTCCGAATCGCACTTGGCCTGATCTGCGGATCAAGTGGAATCACTGTATCTGCAATCGTATTAAACAGATCTCGAGTTTTGTCATCCATCGGGGCAAACAGACTTGTCAGCTTTTTGGATGCAGTCCACTCGGCTTGAATGACTTGCTTTTGTTCAAGCAAGAATTCTTTATCCAGTGATGAATCAGCAATCTTTTTATCGACCAGTGATTCAAGCTCACCAAATTGCAAAGGATGTGAAGACCAGTCCAATGCTTCAGATACTTCTGGCAGTTTGTCATCTGGTGTGATGCCATATTTCAATGCTTGTTTTTCGGTTAAAGCGATTACGGTGCAGCGGCAGTTATGTGTTATAATTCCATCCGCAGATAATAAACCACTATCACTTTGGAAATCATAAACATGGCCGCTGAAAAAGTCCTCGATAACATTGACCACTGGATCGACTGCTACATGGCTGGCATGAGCATCAGCCAAATATCCAAACAGACCGGAATCGTCAGACACTCCGTGACTAGACAATTCATCAAAAAGGGCGTTGTCTTGAGAACTCGAAGCCAAGCCGAAGCGCTCAAGTGGAAGGTCATCAAACAGACTCCGGGCGGAATTGAGCGTCAATGCTCGGCTGCCTGGGATGCCGCTAGAGACTCCAATAGAGAGTTGGAGCTTGCTGTCCTTAATCTCTATCAATCTCAGAACATCGGCAAGCGTAAAGTTGCTAGTACTCTCAATACTTCCGTTGGCAATGTTGATCGAATTCTTAGAAAGAACAATATTTGGAATAACATTCCCACTTTCAGGCGTGCTGCTGGCTTCAAATCTCTCGAAACAGGTTCCATCATTTCTGATCACGAACATTCGCTGTTTGATGCCTTGACCACCCTTGGAATCAATCTTGATCGACAAACCATCATTCAGGATATCAATGTGGATTTCACCATCAAAGGTGAAAAGATCGCCATCGAACTTGAAAGAAGATGCTTCGCCGACAGCAAGAGCATGACCAACGAACGTCTTGAAAAGATCTTCAGCAGTGGGTACAAACTCATTGTTGTATACCTCCCGCGTCAAACCGTTAGCATTAAGACTTTCGACTGGTCTATCGTAAGCAATCAAATTGTCACCTTGCTTAATGAGCTCAGCCACAACCCAGCCACGACTCGTAAGTATTGGGTGATTAGCCGTGACCCTCAACTTGCGGCCAGACTTGGTGACAAGCTCTACGATCTTCCCGCTGTAAAATCTCTTAATGGCGCCATGTGAGGCACCATCAATTTTTGTATCTGGCAAGAAACAACGAAAGCCCAACGGCGGGTAATGTGTCAGCCAGAACGGATCATCAATCGGCAATACAATCCGATTCAAGGCCAAATGACTTGGACGCACTCGACTATCATTGATCGCCGAGTACATCAGGTAAGGTCGTTTAGCCTTATTCCGTTGCTGTTGTTGCCACCGGCCATGACCATAAGCGCTCTGGATATTGGTACGGAATACATTGTCCAGGTAATGCTTTGGCAAAATGATTTCGGATTCTTCAATCAGCTTCTGAAAATCCTTGAACGTACCACCATCTGCAATGGATTTATTCACTGCCTTGATGACTGTTTCAATCTGCTCAAGGCTCGATAGAAAACTAACCGTAGTTGCCATCTGTCGGGTCTTAAGGTCCATTGAATAGAAATCATCAGGTAGTACGATTTTTTTATTGTGGGCGTATCGCAAGGCCTCAAGAAAGGTAACTGGTTGCATGGCTATTCACCTTTTTGAGCTGCCGCATACCCCAGCACATCAGCCGCATACAAAGCTTGATCCAGATTGGCCGTGAACTGCGTCTGTGTTGCTTCTGGAATCAGCTGCATAAGATTGAACGCTAACGATTCAGGACTATCTGATACACCAATCAATTGTTTAATCTCAGCATCATTTAGCAGCGTTAAATCATCTTGGCCATCCGTCAGTTCTTCAACTTCCTGCTGGGCATCGGATAGCTTGTTTGGCTTGGCTTTGAAGTTAAATGCTTGCTTCGGTACGGCGCTAAACTGGCTGAAGTTGATTTGTGCTTGCTCCATCAAATCACCTTCTTGCAATCCATATTCACGGATGAAGTAGGCGTTTGAGAAATTGGCACCCGCATTTTTCAAGTGGCCATCACGCTCGGCTTGATCTTTATTCAGTGGCTTAGGTTTTTCACCAAGCATCACCTTATACTCGCCCCAACCATTTAAGCTACACAAAGCATCAACCACAGCCTGCAATGTCGGCGTCACTAAGCGAATATCAGACTTTAACTTGTCCATTCGGACGTTATCATGCACCTGACCTAATGCTCTGCTGCCTACACCATCTGTTCCGCTTGTGAGCGTCTGCCCTAGCACAACCTTTTGAATCTGACGAATCAATTGATTGTTAAATGATTCAAATGCTGCACCTGCTGTGCCACTGGTACCCGATGTTGAAAGAATTGAAACATCATCTTCAGCATCAATTGCCAGCACACTTTGAGCATGGGCATTGAGCAAGGCACGGCTCATATCTTCTGTTTCAGTGTCTTTACACTTGCCAAGTAAAATTGGTGTGCCAAAACGCTCTAAGAATTTCGCCCAAAACTTAAAGCCATTTTGCTTAAAGAAAAACAGCCAATACAGCGTTGCAAGCAATGCTTTGCCGTATGGTTGTTGGTATGTCGCTTTGCGTCTGGTTAAGAAAAACTTAAATACCTGATCAACTTCACTTTCCACACCTGTGCCATCAGGTCGATAGATTAAGCGCCCATCATTCTTTGGCTCGAACCATTCCATCGGCTTTTCGCCAATCCATTGCAGCCCGATATAACCTTCAGGTTTTAGCTCATACACAGCTTCTTGAACTGAATAACCAAACAACAAGCCACTCATGGCACCAGTAGCAATCTCAAAAAACCATTCTTTTAGAATAGCATTTAAGTTTTCTGCCTCTGCCGTATCGCTTGGCTCAATTCGTAACGGCGTTGCTAGTAAAGCATCAACACGCGTTTCTACTGCTTGTGCAATCTCGTCATCATCCAGCAAGACACGCAATTTATGCCGTGCAATACCCGCTTTACGAAGCACCTCGTCTATATCAGGCTGCTTGCCAAAATTAGATAAAAACTGTGTGACTGCTTCTTGAGTGTATAAGTTCCCATAAGACAAAGCCTTTTTTGACGCTTTGTCTTTTTTAGACTTTGCCATGTGTGTTCCTTAGTAAGTTCGACTACCTGCACCTGCAGGTTTTTTAGGTGTTCTAACTTCGCTCAACTCATTGAATGCATCACTACCCGCATCCACTTGGTCATCGTGTCGCCCATTTGGGAAGTTTCGCAATTCTTCAATGAAGGCTTTGTTCCAGTCACCGCGCAGCATTTTCACATTGCCGACGTTGACCTGTGCTGCAAATGGCTGGGCACGTGTGATTTTGTCACCTGATACTGTTTCAGCTTTGACCTTAAAGCCTGCGAGTTTGGTGATAAAGTTTTTAGCTTGCGCCTTACCAGCTTGACCTGGATCCTGTGGCAAACGAACTAAAACAGACTTCCCGTCTAGTTCGGCTGTTTGGGTGATTCGTTTTTCTACGCCATCGGGACCCAGTTGCGCTCTCTGAACATCGACAATGTAAATATACCCATCATTGCCTTTGGCTTCACGTACGCCAGCAGTGTAGTCACCCTCATTTTCAGTAGATGCCAAATCCCATGCACGTACATGGTGGGTCAGATCTGCAGGTAATGCGTCCACAATTTCAATATTGTCAGGCTTAAAAAAACCACCCGCAGGCGGTGATGGCATTTGGCGATATTGCCCCGCAAATACATACGGCGCTGCCAGCTCCATTCTTTCAAGCGTTTCAATGCTGTGTTTCTCAGGCCATAAAGCAGAACCATCAGGTTGAATAGCCGATAAGCATAAATGCTCCCACTCCTCACCGTTTCCACCATCCAGAAGCCATCCGGCCAAGTCTTCTTCATGCAAACGCTGCATAATGACAATGATTGGCGTATCAGGCGAGTTTGTGCGGGATTCAAGCGTATTCTGAAACCATTCAATGACGCCTTTTCGGATTGTGTCAGAACGTGCTTCACTGGCTTTGTGCGGGTCATCAATAATGATTGCACCACCAAATGAATCTCGAAATTTACCAGCACCAAAACCCGTGATGGTACCACCCGTACCTTGCGAGTAGCAGACACCGCCTTTTGCAGTTCGCCAGTCGTCCTTTGCCTTGCTGTCATCCCGCAATTCAAACTCAGGAAATACACGCTTGTATGCTTCTTCTTGCACCAAGTTACGTGTCTGAAATGCGTTGTTTGCTGCAAGTGTGGCTGAGTAGCTGACATGAATAAACTCACTGTCAGGCGCTTTGCCAAAACACCATGCCATGAAATTAATTACAGCCAATTCAGTTTTAGAATACCGTGGTGGAATATTGATAATTAGGCGCTTGATCTCCCCACGGTATACTTTCATCAATGCATCGCAGATTACCCGATGGTGCCAGTTGTGCAGCCACTTGTACTTTTTGCGCTCTTTAAACATATAGCGCGAGAAAAAATACAAATCTTCTTGAGCTTCAACCTGTATCGCCAACTCACGTGCTGGATCAGTATTCATCTAAAACCCGCTCCCTAGCTTTTAGGTAGCTTTCAGTTGATACGTTCTGGCTGATGGTTTCTATCGGTCCACCACCTGCGCCTGTGATTTCTTGTTTATTTGTAAACTGCCCACCGCAGTCTTTTGCAGCCTGCTCCAGAATTTTGAGTGACATCACTACATTTTTGGAGTTGCGCTCTAATTGCTTCTGATACTGCTTTAAGCGGTAATGCTTGTTTGCAATCGGGATATCAATTAAGCCAGCATCAAAATCTGCGCGGGTTTTATTGAATAGCTCGACAAACTTTTTGGAAAGGTTTTTGCCTGCCAGCTTGGTTGGATCGTATGAAGCACACTGCCGACGATCTATTTCTATCTTAAACTCTTGTTTGACCGCATCAGCAACTTCTTGAGGTGTGTCACGGCATGCAAGAGCTTGAACTATAAATATTTTTACAGGCTCTTTTAGCGCTGCCATAACCACCTCTTTGTCATACTACGTCAAACAAAATAGGCAAAAAAAATCACGCCAACTTCAGCAGACACGTACCACATGCATGAGCAATTTTCGCCTTGCCAATTGTCGGGCCATCATTCACTAGATCCACCATCTTTTGTACATCCGGTGATGCACCGTAGCGCTGAACCACGCCATGGAATTCTTCGACGTCATGGCCACGCATTTTAAGCTTTGGCCTACCTGTTGTTGGGCTGATATACATCTCACCCTCATGATCCAACTCATAGCCGATGTGGTAAAGCTCATGCTCCACCAGGGCGCAAAAGTCTGAATCACTGGCGGACTCAGCAAAGCCGGCATCAATGGTGATGATGTATTTCGGGATATAACTAAACCACTGGACCATTTGCAGCTCTTGGCGTTTTCGCTTCCAGCCACCGGCCATGATTGCGACCTGTTCAGCCTGACCTAAGACAATATGCCCACCCTTTTCAAATGGCCGGCTGGCCCACATAAATCCGATCAAATCCCGATTGTAGTAAGACAGGTGAACGTGATCTGGATTGCAGAGTTCACCCTCTTCATCTATGAACGTACTCCAGACCCAATCCTTTAAATCCTCATCCGGCCGGAAGTCATAAGGCACATCGTTATGCATGCTCCAATCGAAATCAAACACGCCTATTTCTTTGGGTGGCATTGGTCTTTTCATAATCTTCAGCCATTAAAAAACCTCCCGGAGGAGGTCTTAATTATTTTCATCTTCGATGGTTTCAGCCCTTACTCCTGTTATTGTTTCAGGCTTTAAGCG
Organism: Acinetobacter sp. YH12112; assembly: GCF_013418945.1. NCBI lineage: Bacteria > Pseudomonadati > Pseudomonadota > Gammaproteobacteria > Moraxellales > Moraxellaceae > Acinetobacter > Acinetobacter sp. YH12112. Next base: position 102,540 of record NZ_VPBA01000003.1, read on the forward strand.
ATGTTCTGCTAATTCTCTCGCATAAAACTCATAACCTTTTTTAAAATTTAATACGAGAGTTATATCGCTTATTAATTCATATGAAACCAAACCATACTGGTCTTTATTTTCATCAAGGTATTGCTTAAAAATGGCATATTGTTCTGGTGATTTTTCCATGTAGATTCCGTGTTTGTTTTTTTACCTTATAACATGAAATCTATTCTACCCAACACCACTTCAAATCATCCGGCACAGTCAAATGCACATGCAACTGAGTCACAGCAAAGTCATGCACGTAATTCAAATACTCAGTCATCTGCTTAACGCTTAATTTGGTTGTACTGCAAAGTCTTATTACTTGCTCTGCAATCACCCGGTATTCTTCACACTCATTCTGTTTAAGCATTGCAATCGCATTGCAGGTTTCAGCAAACTCCTGATCATCACGACGATAGATATAAATCAGAAAGCGTTTCTTAAACTCGTAATGAAGTGAGTCTTTATCCTGACCAGTCTTTTTCTCTATCTGGCCAAGCCACATCCAATACAAGCGATTCTGTGCAGTGGATCTATCATCCTGCTTCTGATCAATCACCACCCTTAACGGCTTACCCTCATTAATCGCCTGAGTGTAATTGGTATGCATATAGTTAATGGCTTTAGTGATGTCGGCATGTGACTGGATAGGAAACACGGCTTTTTGCATTTCCTATCTCCATCTATCTTTTTGTCATCTTGTTTAGATCGCCAGACCAGTATTCATGTTTGCACTTTTCACAAACCCAAATACTGCGCGTCCAGCCCATTGCTATAATTTGATCACCATGAACTGTTTTGATTTTCTTATAGTCGTGCTTGCATGTTAATCGCTGGTAGAGAGCTACTAACATTCCAATTGGCAGCAATGGAATAATCAAGATGTTCACTATTAATTTTCTTATATCCATCAAAACACCTCTTTATCTTCCATCGCCAACATCCGATCCACTTTCACCAGCCACTGATCAAACATTGCTTCACTTTCTGCTCGATTGCCCATCTTGTACTGATCAAAATCGGAATGGCACACGTAACACAAAGGAACTGTAAACGAATCATTTGCTTTAATCCCTCTACCCTTACCATGCTTTGCTGAATTACTGTGAGCAGCCTGGCTATTGGGATTACCGCACCGAATGCATGGCAGCTTTCTGATTGCTGCGAGTCTTTTGGGGTTGCGCTTCATAGAGATTGATTCTGATGTTTCTTGCCCGCTCTCGATGTCGTTTAAGTTTTGCATCAATATCCACCATCTCTTTAGCAGTCATCATGCTGCGTGACAGGCTGAGTAAAATATCAATCTGGTCGCAATGTTCTTTTAATTCCTTTTGTGCAGATACTATGTCCATGGGTACCACCAATAAGAAAATAAAAACCCCGCCAATATCTAGTATGTGACAGGGCCTTATATGCCGTAATACGTTCGGCAAATGCCACCGAAGTGGCGAGGGTTACTTTCGATTGCTTAAGTCAGATTCACGCTGCTTATCTTTTGCTGCAGTCAACTCCCATGGTAGCGCCACCCATCCCAAACCAGTCTCATTATCAATAAAAATTCGACCTTCTTTTCGCGCCTCAGCAATTTGAAAAAGTGTTAAATCACCAGTTGAGACAATCCGATGACCGTCTACAAACTTTTTCATAAATCCCCAAATACCACCAGACATAACACTCTCCAAAATCATTCAACTTCTTTCAAACAATCCCGACACACATTAATTTCTTCATCATCAATCGTGTAGTCGATCTCAGTCGCACCATGAAATCCAAACAAGCACATTAAAAATCGGAGCATCACAGCACCTCGAATTGATCCCCTTCATACACAAACTGGAAGCCAATACAACGAGCATCGTCAGTTAATGACGGGAACATTGGTGATTTCTCTTTTGAGCAGATAATGGCAATACATTCAGCCTTGCACTTATCTTCACGATCTACAGCAAGAATCTGCTCGTTATCATCTTCATCGGGTAGCGACTCAATGACACATGGGGCCAAATAACCAAACTCGTCAGCAATACCCCAAGCATAATCCCACGCTTTATCACCTGCTTTAGCAATATGCACATCGGCAAACTGGAATTCATTGTTTTGGAATTTGATTGTTTTCATGATGTGCTCAACTATTTTTAGAATCTGAGTGGCGGCATTCAATTTAAACCACTACGATTAAAGGAAGCCGCCATAACGCAAAAAGCCCACATTTCTGTGAGCCTTTACGGTAATTATCAGTCTTTCCTGATTGTCATTTGCTTTTCATGTGGTTAAGTGCGTATACATAACTTCGACCACTTAACACAAAATAGCATATTCGCATTTAAACGCAAGTTATTTAATCATTTTAAGCGAAGTCTTTTGTCATGGCCTGCTAAGTAATAACTCCCTGCAAAAACCATGTTGTTTATCGAGCTTCTTGATAGGCTAAATTCTTTCTCCATCTGGCTTAATGACATCCCTCTCACATTCTTCTCGATGAACAATTGCACTGCGGCCTTTGCCGAAGCACAAACCGAACTAGACTTATTAAAATCAACAATCAACTTCCGCACCTGCTCAGCTTCAAAATCATTAATCTTGCAAATGATCTGGTCTTTACGTGGTGCCACCCCTTTGTTATTTTCAAGAATCAGCCAGTAAATCTGATTTACCCCAAGCGAATCCGGCTCATGTCCTGACTTCATGCGTGAGATCTGGATGTATGCACCATACTGCTTAAGCCAATCTTCAATACTAAAACGATCCCAGTTCATCACTTCTGCCTTAACCATCGCATTCATCCCTATTCCCCTAAACCTTCTCAAATTTTTCTATAAATTCTGTATATGGTCTTGCGTACACCACCCCATCTTTTAGACTTTGATATACCGCAATTTCAGGAAAGTTAGGTTTGCTCGATCCTTTGTTCGCCACCACTATTAATGCGTAGCTATTTCCAGTTTTGATGTGCCTGTAATTCATCCCCATTCCCTCTTAAATCTCTCTGATCTCTAAACCGTGTACTGACTTCATCAAGTGCTTCTTCAAACGGTAAACCGGTAAATTCCGTGTCATCTTGCTTTTGACATCCTCGACAACCAGTTGCCCCTTTTCCCGATAAACAAAATCTGCGACATACTTAATTGCTGGCTTGCGTCTTGGCTCATCTTCAAACTTGACCGACTCAGCCAAAATGAATGCCTTTTGCAGTTCCAGATTCTTGATCTCCCCTGCACGCTCTAACAGTGACAAATCCCGATAACGTCTTGCTTCTTTTTGACTATCGAAGGTGATGCCGTTAAGCACCACCTTCTTGTTGTTGTATTTAGTCATTTCCACGCTCCACATTTGTGAGCACAAACCATGGTCCCAACATCCAAACCATCAACCCAGTGGTGGTGGCACAGCTTTCTCTCAGCCTCAACCTGCTTCTTCTTCTCGATATAACAAGCCTCCATGTTGTTGAGTTGGGCTTTTAGGTTGTCGATGATGGCTTGTTGCTTTTGCTCCCGATTCAACCAAGCCCACCAAGCAAAACTTCTCTCATATTGACCGCCGCCTGCGCGCTGATACTGACCTTCGTCTTCCCACCATTGATCAAATTCATTAGCCCAAATTTCCTGTTGATCTAGTTCGGCTTGTGTGTACGGCTTCACATCTTTAAAATCACTCATATCACCACCTCACCACCACAATCAGCGCAGGTATGGGTTTCGCCATGAAAGAAGCTAGAGTTCTTCCAATGAGCGCAGTCGCACTTGGGTTTAGGTTTTCTCTCAGCCTCTAAAATCACCGCAGGCGTTTCTTGTTGCATTTGATAGCCAAGCTGATCAATTGGTCCGCGTTCTGGTAAATCTCCTTTACGAACAAACTTTGCTGCAAAACCAGCACCAGCCAAAACCTTGGTGTCCATATCATCAAACCACCACAAGAACATCCCGCAGCAAATTGCATGGGCTAAATGATGCTCTCCAGTTTCAGGGTCTTTCTGTTCACCCTGCCACCATGCGTCTATGTGGCGTTGCATTGCATCGTAATATCGCACCTTAGCGTCAGAAACATGCTTCCAGTTGTCTTCTTGATACTTACTAGCCCCAAACTCCAAAACTCGAATTACGGCATTTAGAGCGCCTTTTGGGAGCAATGACATTCTCGGCTTATTTTTGTCAAACTTTTGACCCTGCTCACTCATTCCAAACTCTCCATTCCCCACGTATCAAATCTTCAAATTCTTTGCTTTCTTCATCTGCTGCTCGGTGCATCGCTTCAAACTGCTCTAGCAGTAATTCCTTTTCTTGCAAGTCAGTCGTTTTATTGATCTGATCTCTCAACTCTGTAAATCCTGTCATGCTGCCAACTCCTGTAAACGATATTTCCTGCGCATTCCGCGATTCACACGCTCTGCCTTAAACTTGTTGTAAGACTGAAAGTCTTTGAACTTCACATCTGCTTTCATGTAGCACATACACTTAAACAGCTTGTAACCCTTATCCAAAAATGGCTTATGCACATCATCAGTTTCTTTCTCCAAACCTTTCCATCTGCGTTTGAATCCATGCTCATCCGTCACTTTTGCATCACTGCCACCAAGCTTGAATTGGTCGTATGTCATGGCAGGCACATCGAACTGCACTGCTGACGTTTGAATGTCTGTTGGGTCGTCCTGGTGGTAGTAATACGAATCCATACCCACGAAAAACGCGGTGTCATCCGTCATTAAATCCCACAAAATTGGCACAACAAGATCACCATCGAAATACTCATACATACCCTCGATAGCCTGTTTTTTTGATGCGCCAGCCGCTTTCAATCTGCTTGATGCTTCGGTCAGTTCAACATCATCAAACGATGACCAAAGCTCATAAGTTTTAGCCAATTCATTTCGATACAGATTGACCAACTTATTCGGGTTATATTTCTTATTGCGCTTTTTCATGCCTGTGCTCCAAACAGCTGCTTGGTTTTGTCTGTAGCCTTGTAGCCACGCGGAATACTCCCATCCCCTTGCAGGTAACCCAATTTTTCAAGCTCAACCAAATACCGCTGCGCTGATCTTTGTTGCAGTCCAGTAATCTCCATACACTCCTGCGTGGACAGGCGATTGGCGCGAGAAGACACAACTCTAAGCAAGGCAATACTGCGCTCAATAACATCCATTCTTGTTCTCATGCCTCAACACCCCACTCCATTTCCGCTTCTTCAATGTCTTTCAAAACCGCTTTAATTCGCGCGTATTCGTGTTTTGTTAGCCTGCTGGTAGCGTTGGGCGTCAAACACGTGAAAACCCTTCTCTTGCTCAATCCTGTGCGCTCCATGATGGCGGCACGTCTTGATCTGCGTGGACTGCCTTTTTTGCACCAATCAATTAACGCGCCAACCTGCATTACACTGGCGTAATTGTCAGCTCCAGCAGTTGAGCGCGGCGGCAATGGTTTAATCTCAGTGCCTTCAAGTTGTTTGATTTCTCCACCTTTGGCCAGAAATTCAGCCAGTTCTGTGTCCAGCTGCTCACGTAAACTGTTCTTCTGTACCACTGCTGTGTAGCTCATGTGAGCCAATAATTCGTTTGTAATGCTCACGCTGCACCCCCTGCTTGCTCTTGAGCCACACTTGCAAAACGACATACGTCTAACTGATCCTGGACCAGCACAATTCCTTTCTTACCGTGACGGTTTTTAGTCACAAGCACCTCAGTCACACCAGTCGGCATCAAGTCCTCTGATTGCAGCTTTGGATGCAATAAAACGATCTGGTCTGCATCCTGTTCAATCTGACCTGATTCTTTAATGTCTGAACTCTTAGGGCGCGAACCTTTGTCTGCATCGCGGTTTAACTGGACCAATGCAATCACTGGGCACTCAAATTCCTTCGCCATTGATTTGAGTTCACGGCTGATGGATGCCACTTCCTGAATGCGGTCTCTTTGGCTTGGATTGCGAAGAAGTTGCAAGTAGTCAATAACGATGCAACCAAGTCCAATCTTCTTAAATCTGCGCTCTGCCTTGCGAACGTAGGTCCGAACTTCGCTTAATGTCGGCTTTTGCTTCGGTTCAATCCAGATTGGCAATTTTGCATAGGCAACTTGAGCGTCAGTGAAGTCCTTCAGCACACCTGACGACATACGAGCGTTATGCAATTCGTCATAAGGGATCAGACTCAAGGCGCTAATCATGCGATTGGCCAAGGTCTCTTTATCCATCTCAGCCGATACAAACAGCACACCCTTGTTTTTGATTGCAGTATCTAGCGCCAGCATTTGAGCCAAAGTAGATTTACCTGAACCTGGTCTACCACCAACAACACACAAATGGCCTTTTTGAACCGTGCCAATGAGGTTGTCCAAAGTAGGAAGGTTGAATCTCACTCCAGCAGGTTTACCCTGTGCCATTGCTTCAGCTTTCTCGATCATCTTCTGCAAAGCACTGTTGATTGAATCCTCAAAGCTTGCGCCTAAGTGGTTTTGATCCTGATTGTCTGATCCGCTAAACAATCCCTCTGCTTCAGCAAAGACATCATCCAGATTCAGGTCATGTGCAATCATGGCAATCTTCTTGCCGATTTCCTCAACCTTGCGATGTGTTTTTAATTTGTTGAGTTCAGACACATAGCTACCCAAGTTATAAAAACTTGATGGTGCTTCTGACATGATCGTCACCAGGTAGTCAGTGGCATCAATCAGTGATTTGCTTTGATTTAGCTTTTGCTCAACCAGTACAGCGTCATAAGGTTTTCCAGCATCTGCCAATTCGGAAATGGCTTTAAAAATCTCTTGATGCTTTGTTGAGAAGAAGCAGTCCTGAGTTAAATCCCCTGCCACAGCTTCATAAGAGTTTTGAACTGTCATCAATGCAGCAAGTACACACTGCTCGATTGCGATGTTATGAATATCAGACATTACCAAGCTCCTTTTACTGTTTTGAGGTTTTGAGGTGCTTCTGGTTGTGCTGATTTAGATTCACCAATCAGTGATTCATAGACAGGCTTCCAGTTATAACGATTTGCAAAACCAATCCATGATTCACTCAAGACAATTCGAGCTGCATCATTTGTACTAATCCCTGCATTGCAACTTTCGTGATAATGCTTAATCAGACCTTCAAGGGTTAAAGGTTTTTTAAGTGCTTTACGGTGTTCATTGAATCTTTGAGCTACATCCTTCTCAAGACCAATTGCAATTAATGCCTCTACAGGTTTCTTTCCTTTTAAGATTTGAGTCAGCTCAGCAGTGCTTCTTCTAATCTCTGTAGTAATCTCTGTAGTAGTCTTTGTATTTGTATCGAGTTCTAAATGGGGAGCCTCTGCATTTATAACTTCATACCCTCCCAAGTTATAACTTGATAGGGTAGTAACTTTAAACAAGACAGGGGTGATTAAATCAATGAATAAAACATTGTTTAATTTAGTGTTATTTACAGTGATAGTTCGGAAGTGCTTCTTGATCACACCAAAGCTTTCAAGGCGATCCAAAGCATCACGAACCTGAATCTTGGTAAGTCCGAATTGATCTGAAAAACTGCCATAAGAGCGCTGCAAAAGGTCTGCTTTAAACTTCTTCTTAATCCCTTTTATTAAACCTGTTTCTTCGTCACGAACTACAGACGGGCGATACCAGTACACGATTTCAGAAAGAATAATGATTGCATTCACATCAGGCTTTCCGTTTGAAAGCTTAAAGGTGCTGAACCAATTAACAGGAATGATGTTCCCTTCAAAGTTGAAGTTACCAATAGCATCAACAGTAGAGTTTCCAGTGCTAAGCATTTTCGACTCCTTGTTTAAATTCTTCGTATTCATCCTGTACTTCTTCAAGTTGCTCAAAAACATCCCAGGCTTGATCTGTATCCAGAATCTTGGCGTGACGTGCTGCGCCTTTCTCAGTCCATAATGTTAGGGAGCGAGCTTTGCTTGAAATTTGCACGTGAATATTGTTCACGCACAAACGAAGCTCGCTTAATTCAGTGCCTTCAACTTTGAAGTAGTGTTTGCCATCAACAAAGCGGCCAGAGTTGTTTGAAAAGTTTTTCCGAATGTTGTCTACATCAGTCCCGTAAAATTCAGCCATTTGCTCAGTGGTCATCACTGGCACGGATTTATACTGAATAAGCGAAGTTTGCTTATCGGCAACTTGGATTGTTTGTGGTAAAATTGGCATGTTCATGTTGGTTAATCTCCTTTTGAACACAAGAGAAAGCCTGATCTAGACCATCAGGCTTTCTTGTTTTTGTGGAACGGCAGACCGAGAGCCGGCTTTACTTCAAAACCCGAAACGACAGCGCCATTCCGAACTTCTAAATAAATCTCACGACCTTTCTTAACTGCCGCACTAATTGCTGTTTGGTGACACCCGATCTTGTCGGCTGCAACCTTTTGACCTTCTTGCTTAACTAGATCACTCAAAAGTAATGTTTCGATTTCCATAAAATAACAATATTAGTTAAACACGCAATAATACTAACATTGTTATTATTACCTTGCAATAACATTGTTATTTGTAGTTTAATAATGTTGTTATTAGGATTGAGAGCAAGTTAGGTTTATATGATGATGTGCATAATGGCTAGAAAACCGCTGTCATTGGCTCGCCAGCAAGATGCTGAACGCTTAAAATCTATTTGGGCAGCCTATAAAGATAATGCGCGTGCTAATGGCAAGAAAGTAACTCAAGATGATGTTTCTGAGGCATGCGGTTGGGCAACGCAAGGCGCTTTTAGTGCATATCTAAATGCTAGGACCCCGCTTAATTTTGATGCCTTGATTAAGTTGTCAAACTTTTTTGATGTTGCGCCTTTTGAGATTAGCCCAGAGCTTGCGTCTAATATTGAGTCTATAGCTTCTGGTGTGACTGATAGGATGGATAATAATGTGCAGGCGGTTGAGTTTGAGGGCTTAAAGCGCATACCAATCCTGACTTATGTTCAAGCCGGAAAGTGGAGAGAAGCTATCCAACTACCAGCCGACGACTACACCTTTGTTTCTGTGGATACCAGTCCGTCATCGTTTGGTGCTTATGTTGTTGGGGATAGTATGCTCCCTGATTTCAAGGAAGGTGATTTAATTATTATTGATACCCAAGTACCACCACAACCAACAGACTATGTAATGGCTGAAAGCGCCGATGGAATAACATTTAAAAAATATCGCTCCAGGGGCGTGAATGAAAATGGCGTTGAGGTTTTTGACCTTGTTCCACTTAACCCTGATTTCCCAACGATTCGATCTGACCGATCAAAGATTGAGATTATCGGCACAGTGGTTGAGCATCGCAGAACGCTAAAAAGACAATCAAGATATAATTAATAACATTATTAAAAATATGACCGCTTAGGCGGTCTTTTTTTGCCTGAAATTGTAAATAAATAAAAAATTACTAACATTGTTATTGAATTAAAATAATAACATTGTTATTATTGACCTCGTAAACAACAAAAAGCCCGACTGGACTGGAAATCAAATCGGGCTTGCATATAGCGAGGTCATTATGAATCAAACCGCATCACACAGTCAAACGCCGAAGTTTGACAAAGTTCAGAGTCAAACGACTCAAATCTTATATCAGCCACCTACTCCGGAAGAAATGAAGCGCAAGTCAAATGCGTTCAGTAACTTCTTTGCATTCCTGGTCCTCTTTGCTCTGTTCTTTGGACTAGCGTGCATGATTATTGTGACTGCTGAGCGTGAGTCAGCTAATCAGGTTGAGGCTGTGGCTAAAGTTTTGGAGGGTGGGAAATGAGCAAGTCGATTAGTGGTAAAGAGGCATTGATTGCGCTGGCGAATGGTGAAGATGTTCAGGCATCTGTAAACGGTTTTGACTGGAAAGACGCGGTTGAATTTGGATTGGTTTATTTTCTGAATGGGGATGCTTATTTCCGCCTAAAACCGCGCACCATCACCATAAATGGAATTGAAGTGCCTGCGCCTTTTGAGCCGGAAGAGGATGAACTGTATTGGTATATAACGGATAGTGAGCGTGGTTACAGCTATGCCAAAAACAGGCATGGCTTTCGTGTTGGTATCGCAGCATGGCGCACAGGAGAAGAAATCGAACAAGTTGTTGCTGCCCTTCGGTGTGTTTTCGGAGGTGAATCATGAACGCAATCGTACGACAATTCCAGCCAGTTGCAACGCTAAATGATTTCCAAGTCTTCGACGGTTACGAAACAAAATACGCGACTGCAAACATTGTACTTGAGCAGACCTTTCCTAACTTTTTCGGCGGCTGCTTAAACAAAATCACACTAAATCTTCGCTTTGACGAGCATGGTTTTGATGTGAAAGAAAACCTGATTGAGTATTTCAATCTGCCGATAAATGCGCACGGTCAGGCTGATTCTGATGACTTTTTGACACAGGAGCAACTTGAACAAGTTCAGCAGATGCCGGTGGTGTCCGGGTTGATTGAGCAGTTTAAAGAGATGGTGGGAGAAGTGGCATGAGTGAACTACAGGTAATTGAGCAAAATGCAATTGCTCAAGCTTATGCAAAGCGTGGCGGCACAGAAGAATTGTTTGATCGAATCGCGCAAGAAGCTCGCTCATTTGTACCAGATGTGACCACTAAAAAAGGTCGTGATGCGATTGGCTCACTTGCTCTGAAGATCAGCAAATCAAAAACACTGATTGAGAAATACGGCAAAGAACTTGTTGCTGAGCAAAAGGCGCAAATCAAGCTAATTGATGATGACCGAATTTCAGTTGTTAAAAAATTTGACGAACTTCGCAATGAAATCTTGGCGCCACGTGATGCTTGGGAGCAGGCTGAAAAAGATCGCGTGGCGAAGCATGAGCATCATATTGCAACTATTCGTATGGCTGCCTCTTTAGCTACTGCTGCTGATAGCGAGTGGACAGCTTTTACCATCAAGGAGGCGATTCAAACGCTTGAAGATAAGGTAATTGATTCTTCTTATGAGGAATATGAAGAACAAGCCAAGCTGGCTAAATTTGAAACACTGGAAACGCTACGCAAGGTATTAGTAGAGCGCGAAAAATACGAAGCCGAACAAGCTGAATTAGAGCGCCTTCGCCAAGCTGAAATTTTGCGTCAACAACAAGAACGTGACGCACAAATTGCCCGTGAAGCTGCTGAAAAAGCTACTCGCGAAGCAGAGGAAAAAGCACGTTTTGAAGCTGAGCGTGTGGAGCGTGAAAAACGTGAAGCGCAGCAGCGTGAAGCTCGATTGAAAGCTGAAAAAGAAGCTGCTGAATTGCGCGCTGTGCAAGCTGCTGAAAATGAACGCAAGCGTATTGAGGCTGAGCAATTTGCACAGGCAGAAGCTGCACGCAAAGCAGAAGAAGCGCGCAAAGCGGATGTTGAGCACAGAAAGCAAATCTGTGGTGAAGCACTTAAAGGCTTAACTGATCTTGGCGTGAGTGCTGATCAGGGCAAAGCTATTCTGAATGCAATCAATAAAGGCTTAGTGCCTCACGTTTCAATCAAATTTTAAGGAATAAGAATATGAATGCACCAATCAAACATAACGCTAAAGACTTTTTCTCAAAACCAATGGTTCAGGAAAAGCTGAAAGAGCTTGTTGGTAAAAATGCCCCCGCTTTTGCAACGTCTGTATTGCAGATCGTGAACAGCAACTCAATGTTGGTAAATGCTGACCCGCAGACTATTTTTAGTGCTGCGTGTATGGCTGCAACGCTGAATTTGCCAATCAATAACAATCTTGGTTTTGCTTACATTGTTCCTTTCAAAAACAACAAGGAAAACAAGATTGAGGCTCAATTTCAACTCGGTTACAAAGGCTATATTCAACTTGCACAACGATCTGGTCAGTTCAGCCGCATTGCTGCAACGCCAGTCTATAACGGCCAATTGATTAGTGAAAACCCACTGCTTGGTTATGAATTTGATTGGTCGGTCAAACCAAGTGGTGAGCCGATTGGATATGTGGCGTTTTTCAAGCTAATTAATGGCTTCACTGCTGAACTTTACATGAGTAAAGAAGAAGTAATGAAGCACGCCAATAAGTACAGCCAAACAGCCAAAAAAGGCTTTGGCGTGTGGAAAGATCAGTTTGAAGCAATGGCGCTCAAAACGGTCTTAAAGCTGCTTTTATCTAAGCAAGCACCACTTTCGATTGATATGCAAAAAGCACAAATGGCAGACCAGGCAATCATTCGTGATGTAGATAAAGATGAGTTTGATTACATCGACCATCAAGAATCAATTGCAGACTTGGAAGCACCAAAACCAACGCTGAATGACGATGAGTTTAATGCAGCACTAGAACAGCTAAACGCTAATGCGATTGATAAGGCTTATATCTTGGATGGGTATGCTTTGACAGATGCGCAGCGTGTTGCGGTGGAGGCTCAGTGATGGAAATTGAAAACATTGTTGCAATTAAAGAGCCATCACGCAGTGGTAATGCATCAGGCCTTGTCACTAATAAAACACCAAACAAACCAAGATTGATAGATCAAAAGGTGATTGCTCAACTTGTGAAGCGCAAATACGGGTATCAGCACGCTGTTTGGGTTAATGGTGACCTTTTATTACTTAATAGTGTGGAGGATATTCAATGAAACTATTCCGCTGCTCCTCTCTACATAAATTAATCGGTGATGGTCGCTCTAAAGCGGCTGTCATCAGCGACACGGCAAAATCAGCTATCCGTGACATTGTGAAAGAAGATTTATACGGCTTTCGCTCATTCACTGGTAACCAGTACACACAAAAAGGAAATTTGCTCGAAGATTTAGCGATTGAAATGTCGGGCAAGATGCGTTTTCGCAATTACCAAAAGCATGTTGGGCGTGTTGAGAATGAGCTAATCACTGGTGAGTGTGATGTGCTTGATCTTGAACGAAAACTCATTATCGACACAAAGGTTACCTGGGATATTGGCACCCATCCTTTCTTTGCTGATGAAGCAATGGAGAAGGTTAAAAAAGCAGGCTATGACATTCAGATGCAAGCCTATATGTGGCTGTATGAATGCGATGTGGCGAATATTGATTTTTGGTTATTCCCTTGCCCACCAGAGCTTTTAAAAGATTGGGATGACATAGATCAACTGGTTCATCTTGTAGAGAAAATTGATATTCGAGAGCGCAAAACGACTGTGACTATTGAGCGTGACGAAGCAATTATTCAGAAAATTAAAGACAAGATTCCGCACTGTCAAAACTACTATGAGCAACTATTTGCTGAGCGCAGTAAAGGTAAGGTGGCAGCATGAAACTACCCAACAGCATTTCACCTGCCTTTATCGAATGGCTAGATCGTGGTGGCCATAAAATCACACTCAAGAAGAACCTGATGGTTATCACTAAAGAGTGTAACGGGTCAACAAAGCGTGGCGTAATCCCTTTCGAGCGCCACGAGGTAAGGGAATTTTATGATCTGGATGATTACTTGTCTGGGCGTTATGAAGTGTTTTTAAAGCAGTATCTCAACAATGGGAAAAGCTTTATTGATGACCTGAATTGGGCCATGGCTGGCAAGTATCGCAAAGCTGTGATGATGAATAATTTGGCGAAGGTGGCGTGATGGATATTGAAAAATTAAAAAAACGCTGTGGATACGATGGTAAGCCGCAGCAATTCAAATACGGTTTTGATTTGGCTTGTCGTGAGTTAGCCAAAGCCCAAGCGGTGCCGGGGTGGATTTCGGTTGAGGATGAACTGCCAAAAGAAAATCAGCTTTGTGTTACTTATTTTGCGCCAGCCGAGAGTCGGCTTAGTGCGTTAGCTGGTCATTGTGAATTTGGTTTTGGATTGTCCAGCTTTGGATGCAGGAAGGCAACTCACTGGATGCCGTTACCCGATGCACCACAGGAGCCAGCCAATGACTGAAATTCAATTAACCAACGTGCAGTTCGCGCAGCTTCAGATCGACAACCTTGTGGCTAAGGACAAGCCATACAATGAAACATGGTCGGCTGGCGATGTTGGCTCGTTCAATGCGATTTTAAACGCGGTGGATTATGACAATGAGTTCACGTATCACATGCGAGGCTGGTCAAGACAGCGTGTTAAAAGCGGTACTGGCGGGATTATCACGGTGGATGAAAGTAATGCAGATAAGCTGTATCACCTGTTCACCTGCTATTTGAGTGGACTGCCGAGTGGTGTTGTAGGGAGTTTGGGAGAAGTGTCGTGACTGGATTATATGTCTATAAAAAAGTAAAAGATGGTAGTGACCACTACAATCTAATCATTGCAGAGGACTATGCCGATGCCAAAAATTGGACTAAAGCAAAAAGCCTACTCGAATTAAGGGATACCCCATTGTGGTTTTCTAATTTTAATGGAGACCAGGCCTGCTATAAGAAAATTTACGAATTGGCGAAAAGCGGTGTTAAGCGGTTCGGTATAAGTGAAGATTGGTCTCAGGCTTTTTATGGTAGCAATAAAGTTGTTTTTGCTGTGTCAGAGTGCTTTACAGGTCCTTTTAAATTGTACTTAGATGGTTTTCAAGCGGTGGATAATATGTGGATTAAAGATAAAAATGTGAAGCCTGAAATTGGCAGCTTGGTTGTCATTCCAGTGGCAATTGATGACGGTGTTTATGATTATCACATCGCTACTTTTGGAAAGGGTTTAGATGGTGATGTTGAAGTCGAAATTTTTACGCTATGGGATGAAATTGGCACAATCCTAACGATTGATGAGATTGAGGCATACTTGCCGTTTGATGAATTTGGTGGAAAAGATGATATTTAAGCACCAAAAACCATACGCACTGATTGAGTTATCGGAAGCAGAAAGCGAGACACATGTAATTTTATCTGATGAGCATTATGTGTTTAAGGATATTCGCTTCTATACCGATGCTGATCTTGCTATAGATCGAAGTGAAGCACTGGAACTGAGTGGAGTCAAAACAATCTTATTAAACACTCATGCTTTAATGGCTGAGTTTTATAAACATGAAGCCAGTTGTTTGGCTGCTCAGATTGGCATTGACGCTGTTAATTATGATGTGAAGCAGTAGGAGGTGGATCAATGACAGCAATGGCGAATATGGGCAGCCTGGTTGTTGCCCTGCCGCCCTCCGACATTTGGCTAACAGATGATCAGGCGGCAGAGTTTTTAAGTTACGAAAAAGGATATTTCAAAGCATCTATTATTTGTCTGAAGGGATTCCCGAAACCAAAGTACATCACCGAGACTACAAAAGGGCGAAGATGGAACTTAAAAAAATTGTCTGATTGGTTAGAAAGTAGACCAGAAGACCTGAAAAAAGCAGTAGGCAGACCCCGCAGAATTTAGCGGGGTTTTTCTTGCGTAAAAAACGGATTACGCCAAATTTACGCCAAAGGTAGTTTAAGTTATTGATTTTATAAATAGTAGTGGTGCGCCCGGCGGGAATCGAACCCACGACCCCAAGCTTCGGAAACTTGTACTCTATCCAACTGAGCTACGAGCGCGCGTCGCACATCATAACAAAAAAATGCACAAGGTAAAGCAACTATATATAAGTTCTTTATTTTTATGCTTATGCTTTAAGCAATCGTTCCAAATATACGATGCAGAATTCCCGGTAGATTACTTGGTTTATTGGGCAATATCGCTCACAATAGCCTCTCCCTACACCATGCGAGATTTTCATGACTGATGCATTGACGTTAAGAGACTTGTCTAAAACCTATCGCAATGGGTTTCAGGCCTTAAAAGGTATCAATTTGACTGTACCTGAAGGTGAATTTTATGCGCTGCTGGGTCCCAACGGTGCAGGCAAATCTACAACGATCAGTATCATTAGCTCCTTAACCAAGAAAACCTCGGGTACCGTGGAAATTTTTGGCCACAATCTGGATACCCATCCCTCTCAAGCCAAACAGTGTCTGGGCGTGGTACCACAAGAGTTTAACTTTGGTCATTTTGAAAAAACCTTTGATATTCTGGTGACCCAGGCCGGTTATTACGGTATTCCCAAAAAAGTGGCGCAGCAGCGCGCCGAACTGTATTTAGAAAAACTGGGGCTGTGGGATAAACGTGCCACGCAAGCGCGAATGCTGTCTGGCGGGATGAAACGCCGCTTGATGATTGCCCGCGCCATGATGCACGAACCGAAATTGCTGATTCTGGATGAACCGACCGCCGGGGTCGATATCGAACTGCGCCGCTCGATGTGGGATTTCCTGATTGAAATGAACAATAGTGGCACTTCCATTATTCTGACCACCCACTATCTGGAAGAAGCAGAAATGCTATGCCGCCGCATTGCCATTATTGACCGCGGTGTGATTAAAGAAGACACCACCATGAAAGGCTTCCTGAACCAGCTGAATGAAGAAACTTTTATTTTCGATCTGGTTCAACCAATTCAGCCCATTCATCTGGATATTATCGGGGTACGTTTTAATCTGGTCGATCCGCTAACCCTGGAAGTGACTATGGACAAGGCCCATACCGTGAATGAGCTGTTCCAGTTACTGGAATCACAAGGGGTACAGGTGCGCAGTATGCGTAACAAGGCCAATCGTCTTGAAGAATTATTTGTGAAGATGGTAGAGAAAAATCTTGCAGGAGTCGCGCAATGAACTTTAATCAATTAAGAGTTGCGCTGTATACGCTGGTTCATAAGGAAATCCGCCGTTTTATGCGGATCTGGCCACAAACCCTGTTACCACCGGCCATCACCATGAGTCTATATTTCGTGATTTTCGGTAATCTGGTCGGTTCACGTATTGGGGAAATGGGCGGCTTTAGCTATATGCAGTTTATTGTGCCCGGCCTGATCATGATGGCGGTCATTACCAATAGTTATGCCAACGTCTCCTCTAGTTTCTTTAGTGCCAAATTCCAGAAAAGCATTGAAGAACTGATCATGAGTCCGGTGCCATTACATGCCATTTTGTGGGGCTATGTGCTGGGTGGAGTATGTCGCGGCGTACTGGTCGGCATTATTGTGACCTTAATGAGCCTGTTTTTCACCGACCTATACATTACCAACTGGTTTGTGACTATTTATACCGTACTGATCACTTCATTATTACTGTCTTTAGGCGGTTTTATTAATGCCGTTTATGCCAAATCATTTGATGATATTTCCATTATTCCAACCTTTGTGCTAACACCGCTCACCTATTTAGGTGGTGTGTTCTATGCAATTAGTGCATTATCGCCGTTTTGGCAAAACCTTTCTTTAATTAACCCTGTGGTGTATATGGTCAACGCCTTCCGTTATGGCATTTTAGGACATAGCGATGTCAACGTGACCGTTTCCCTAGGCGTGATTACATTATGCTGTGCTGTGTTATATGGCATTGCCTATCATTTACTCTCCCGTGGTTCAGGAATGCGTGAATAATGAGCGTAGAAAATTCTTTATTGGGTAAAGACACTCAGTACCCAACAACCTATCAACCTGATGTGCTGTTTCCGATTGCGCGTGCTGAAGCGCGGGAAAAATATGCGCATGTGGCTGGTATTCAGCAAGGTAAAGACTGGTGGCATGTCTTTGAGATGTCCTGGTTAAATGCAGCCGGCGTTCCGCAAGTTGCTATTGGCCGGATTCACTTGCCTGCCACCTCACCAAATTTAATCGAGTCGAAATCTTTAAAGCTGTATTTCAACAGTTTGAACTTTAGCACCTTTGCTTCAACAGACGCGCTGATCAATACCGTCGAGCAGGATTTATCAGTCGCGGCACAGGCACAGGTCAATCTGGAACTGTTATCTGTCGATGATCTGGCAATTAGCCATCCTGAAGGCATATGTATTGATGACTTAAGCCCGACCCGACTGGAAAATCATCCGGATGCATCCTTATTACAGCACGATGCCGAGCAAGACGAACAGGTCGAAGTGCAACTGTATTCACATTTACTGAGAAGTAACTGTCCGGTCACCGGTCAACCTGACTGGGGCACAATTTTTATCCGCTATCAGGGTAAAAAACCTTGTTATCGCAGTATTTTGGCTTATATTATTTCTTACCGTCAGCATAACGGTTTTCATGAGCAATGTGTTGAACAGATGTTTTCCGACATCTGGCAAAACCTGAATCCTGAAAAACTGATGGTGTATGCCACCTATACACGTCGTGGCGGATTAGACATTAATCCATGTCGTGTATCGGATTTAACATGGATGCCTCGCCCTATTCGTTTAGCGCGACAATAAAAAAACATTGAGGTTAACAGATGCCATTTTTTGGTTTTATTCCTTCCGAGGAACTTTTAAATACCATTCAAACTGCGCAGCAGAAAAAAAATTCAAGCGAACCGCTGTATCCATTACGTGATAAAACAGCATTAATGATTAATGATGAAATCATTGATGCCATTTTAACCGAGCTTGTCCGCCGTTTCCCGCCAAGTGACAAACGCGATACTGCGGAAAAACTGGCCGGTTATGTCAAATCCACCGTAGCGGTGTTACTCAAGCAATTGTTGAGTAAAGCCCCGAACGATGTGGTCAAGCAATCAATTGAATTTTCTGAACGCAGCCTGTTTAAAGATGCAGACGGCAACACGCGTGTCGGTGAAAGTTTAGATGCCAGCCTGGTGACCAATCTGAAAAACACCTATGCCGAAATTAAAGCCGGCAATGACATTAACAAGTCTGCTTTGGCCGAGTTGTATAAACAGTTTGCCGAAGCTACTGTGCGTCATTTTATGAGTGACTTTAATAAAACCCTCGATTTGGGCATGATCAAACGTAAAGCAGCTGATATTGGCTCAGCTGCGGTTATTAAAGCTGTACATATTGCGGTAGATAAAATTATTCCAAACCTGACCAAAGATGAACTGGTCGCGCTGGCGGAATATCATGACACCCTGTTTCATGCCTAAGCAGAAACACCTTTAATAAACCTGACTCCGGTCAGGTTTTTTTATGCCACTTTTCCCGCAACATTTCTCTATAAAGGAGGGAGGATGAAGCCCTGGTTGAACTTTGTTACAAACAGCGCACATTTTTTAGACAGGCTTTGTCACTTTTTGTATATGCGCTTGCCTGTAGCGCCAGAATGAATGTTATCTTAATTGCCTGTGTGAACTGTCTTTTTTAAATCGACATTTTTGCTCAACCTGTTTTAATTTTTAAACACCATCTGCTTTTTGTCACTAAATTGATAATACATTGGGAAATTGAACCAATATGTTGAATCGTTATTTCTATAAAAAATTACAGCGTCTTTCTTTACTTGTTGGTGCTCTTTCCTTATCCAGTGTTGTTCAGGCCAATGACTTCCTCAGCCATCCGGACTATCCAAACTTTAAGCAAAAAACCATGCAGCAGTATGGGCTCAGTTCCGAGCAAATTGATCGCGCCATGAGCGGTGCCAAAAATCTGCCAAATATTATCAACATCATGAATCGTCCCGGTGAAAGCAAACCGTGGTATGCCTATAAAACCAATTTTCTGGCTGAAAGCACCATTCAACGTGGTGTGCGTTTCAAACAGCAATATGCCGATACCCTGAATCGTGCCGAACAGCAGTTTGGCGTGCCGCAAGCGATTATTCTGGGGATTTTAGGCGTTGAAACCGGTTTTGGTTCCAATAAAGGCTCTTTTATTACCCGGGATGCGCTGGCCACTTTAGGTTTTGGCTATCCACGCCGGGCCGAATATTTCCAGAGTGAACTGTCTGCGCTAATTGCCTGGAGCTATAAAGATGGTGTTGCCACCCATTCTGTGGTCGGTTCCTATGCCGGTGCAATTGGCTATCCACAGTTTATGCCAAGCAATATTCCTAAATTTGGCGTCGATTATGATGGCAACGGACATATTGATTTAAGAAATTCAGCAGTAGATGCGATTGGCTCGATTGCCAACTATTTGGCCCAGCATGGCTGGCAGCGTAATCAGCCGATTGCATTCCCTGCCCGTTATAGCGGTTCAACTCCAGATGCAGTGATTGCCAAAGATCTAACCTTGCCTACCCCGTATGGTGTGCTGAAAAATCAGGGCATCAGTCCGCTGAATCCGATTGTGAAAATTGATGACCTCGATCTGGTCAATGTCATTCAATTACAAGAAAATTATGGTCCAATTTATTACATCACCTATCCAAACTTTCAGGTGATTACCACCTATAACCGCAGCCGTATGTATGCCACTGCACTCTGGTTATTGGGTACTGAAATTGTCAGTCGATAAGAACTTATTTTTACTAAAAAGTTACAAAGTCAAGATTTTTTTACGAGATTTTGCGCACAAAACCGACTTTTCACATACATTGTTACAATATTGGCTATTATTTAACCAAAAGAGGTAAAGGTTTGGTATTTTTTGTCATTATTTCCGTGTAAAGACTAGACACCTTTAGTAAACGATGAATATTATCCATTTCGTCAAATATGGTTGCAAAAGTGAAATAACAGGCATGATGTCTGCTATATCAACCACTTAGGGTTGATTCACGGCATCAAGCTGCAGGAGTTTTAAACATATGCATTCTTCAATTAAATATTTACTGGCGCTGTCGACGGTATTTACCTTAAGTCAGTCGCAAGCCGAAATGGTGCAATCTTCATCGTTCAATAACGACAATGAAAGCTCTAGCCTGGCTGCCCGTGTGCTAAACAAAGAAGCACAAAGCTTTAATACCCACTTCTCTAATTTAAATAGCCTTTCAATTACAGAACGTTCTGGCGATAAAATCCGCCGCGAAACCATCGCTGCAAAAATTGAAATCCCAGAAGAAGAGCCTTCTGTCATTGAAAAGTTAAACACCGTAGCATCGAATACTGTTCGTAAATTCAGTCAGACCGGTATGGCCTCTTGGTACGGTCGTCAGTTCCACGGTCGTAAAACTGCCAGCGGCGAAACATTCGACATGAATGCCATGACTGCAGCACACCGCAGCCTACCACTGAACTGCTATATCCGTGTAACCAACAAGAACAACGGTAAAAGCGTAATCGTTAAGGTTAATGACCGTGGCCCATTCCATGGTAACCGTGTAGTCGACTTATCTTACGGTGCTGCAAAACGTTTAGGCATTACCAATGCTGGCGTAGCCAAAGTCAGCATTGAACGTGTAGATGGTCCAAATTCCTAATACCCGTTTAAGCTCCTGCACCATATGACCCAAAAGCCACCTCAGGTGGCTTTTTTAATGCCCAAATTCAGGGAAAGACGCTTACTTCCCTATCCGTTTTTTGGATTTTAAATACGCTGATCTGGTCATAAAATCGAATAATCCATTTTGAAACTACAAATTTGCTTTCATTTCCACGCTTAGCGTGCTTTTCTTCCTTTTTGAATCCATAGGTAGCTTTTTATTTTTTCTGCGCTTAAAACGCATCCTATGCGCATTTAGCCCTATTCCTTTATACAGGAATTTCCCTATTTCCCTCATTTTACGATTTTCAGGTATTTTTGCCGCCCCATTTTGACCGTTTTCCGCTTCTCGTTTATAGTGAGAACATTCTTGGAAACTCAGAAAAATAATGCAAAAGGAGTACTGCATGAAAACAATTTCAGAATGGCTGGATGAATATAGCGAAAGTCATCAAAACAAGACCAATAAACTGATTCACTGGGTCTGTGTACCGACCATCTATTTTTCCATTATTGGCATCATTGCGCATTTCAGCGCCCTGCTTACTGCCCTGTTACTGGTGCTGGTCTTTATTTTTTATGCACGCCTGGATCTGGTACTGGCCGTGGCCATGGCAGCACTGACTCTGGTGATGGCCTGGTTAATCTGGATTTTACCGGTTGGTGTTGGTTTTTATATTGCGCTGTTTGTTTTTGCCTGGATTGGACAGTTCTATGGCCACAAGGTCGAAGGCAAAAAACCATCGTTCTTTAAAGATCTGCAATTCCTGCTGATTGGACCGCTCTGGTGTATGGATGCCTATTTAGGCAAGATTTTACCATCCTGGAAATCTCGCCAGCACACCACGCATCTGGATGTCCAAACCTAAAGACGCTTACACATCAGGAAGCATTTTGCTCCAATGCCGGAGGGCTTATTGATAGATGCTTCCCTGATGCTTTAACCAGCCATCGATATGGCGTTTTTGCGGATCATGATGGGTCCAGTGAATCACGCCACCTTTGTCGGTATATTCATATTCACCAAAGAACTCGACAGTATCGCCTTTTTGCAGACGGTCGATGCGTGGAGCCAAATCAATATTGTGGGCAACCAGCAAGGTTTGCCCATTGCCAAGTTCCAGAATAAAACGCTGATGGCGCGAACCTTCATTGTCATCACTTAACAGTGCCACTACTGTACCAGTAGCTTGTACCTGTACATCATTTTTTCGTTGCTGAAAGGCTTGGGCAATTTTGGCGGTATCATCCTGAACGGGAGCTTGCAGTGTGGTTTCAGACTGCTGTTGAGTGAAGGTATTTGAACCGGAGTTTTGCAGTTGTAGGTCGATACCTAAATAAGCCGCAACCAGCAGCGCAATTACTGCGCCAATGCCCATATTAGTTTTCTTCGACATTGTTCTTCCTGTTGTTGTCTTGGTCATAAAAAAAGCCCCGAAACGGGGCTTTTTCGCAAAATAAATTATTTTGCAGCAGCTTGAGCAGCAGCAACTTCTTCTGCGAAGCTCATTTCTGCTTTCTTCTCAATACCTTCACCTACTTCGAAGCGAACGAATTGAGCAACAGTTGTGTTAGCAGCTTTCAATGCATCAGCAACTTTCTTCTCGTTGTCGATTACGTACATTTGACGCTCAAGAACAACTTCGTTCAGGTATTTTTCAACCGAACCAGTTACCATTTTTTCAACGATGTTCGCTGGCTTACCAGATTCGATTGCTTTTGCTTCAGCAATTTCTTTCTCTTTCGCGATCAGCTCAGCAGGAACCTGTTCAGCAGTAACAGCAACTGGGTTGAATGCAGCAACGTGCATTGCAATACCTTTACCAGTCGCAGCATCACCTGTGTAAGCAACAACAACACCGATTTTCAGACCGTGTTTGTAAACTGCAAGGTTTCCACCTTCAATGATTTGCGCACGACGAACCTGGATGTTTTCCCCAATTTTTTGAACAAGAGCAATACGCGCTTCTTCAACAGTTTGGCCATCTTCAAGTTTCAGTTCAGCAATTTTTGCAGCGTCAGTTTCGCCAGCAGCAAGTGCAGCAGCAGCAACTTTCGCAGAGAAGCCAGCAAAGTTTTCGTCTTTAGCAACGAAGTCAGTTTGGCAGTTTACTTCTAGAAGGATTGCTTTGTTACCTTCTTGAGCGATTGTGATCGCACCGTCAGCAGCAATGTTACCTGCTTTTTTAGCAGCTTTTGCTTGACCAGATTTACGAAGGTTGTCAATCGCTAATTCGATGTCACCACCCGCTTCTGTCAAAGCTTTTTTACATTCCATCATTGCTAAACCAGTACGGTCACGCAATTCTTTAACCATGCTTGCAGTAATAGCAGTCATGTGAATCTCCTAATTCGGTAGAAAATGAATTCTTTTTAGAACAGAAACGGCCCAGAGGATACTCATGGGCCGCCTGCATACATGACGCTTACTTTGCCACCATCACATGTCGCAAAAATGACAAGCTTGCGTCAAAAACGCATTAAGCCTCAGAAGCTGGAGCTTCTTCGCCTTTCGCTTGAGCATTTGCTTGGGTTTGAGCATACTCTTTACCAGCAATGATCGCATCAGCCATAGCAGAAGCGTAAAGTGTTACTGCACGGATCGCATCGTCGTTACCCGGAATAACGTAGTCTACGTTGTCTGGGTTAGAGTTTGTATCAACGATACCGATTACAGGAATACCTAGGTTTTTCGCTTCTTTGATCGCGATTGCTTCGTGGTCAACGTCAATTACGAATAATGCGTCAGGTAAACCACCCATGTTTTTAACGCCGCCTAAAGCACGTTCAAGTTTTTCCATCTCACGGCTACGCTCTAAAGCTTCACGTTTAGTCAGCTTAGCGAAAGTACCGTCAGTGGATTGAGTTTGAAGATCTTTTAAACGGTTGATAGATTGGCGAAGTGTTTTCCAGTTCGTCAACATACCACCTAACCAACGGTGATCTACGTATGGTTGACCAGCGCGTTGAGCTTGTTCACGGATGATGTTAGAAGCAGCACGTTTAGTACCAACGAACAAAACTTTGTTCTTTTTGCTTGCTAATTGGTTAGCGAAGTTCAAAGCATCATTTAACGCAGGAACAGTGTGCTCAAGGTTGATGATGTGAATTTTGTTGCGCGCGCCAAAGATGTATTGACGCATTTTTGGGTTCCAGAAACGAGTTTGGTGACCAAAGTGCGCGCCAGCTTGTAGAAGGTCGCGCATGCTTACGTTGTAATCTGCCATTTTCTTTACCTTAAAGTTTGGGTTAGGCCTCCATATATCCGCATTCTCCACCCCAAAGGGCACCCAGAGTAATGTGACGATATATGTGCGGATTTTGTTGCCCCATCGCACAATGCCCGCGAAATTTATTCACGAAAAAGCATTTGATAAAATGGGCGGCTATTTATACCATAGTCACATATAAATTTCCAAAAGTTTTTAGAGATCATGAACAGTACTTATCAAGCGCCTCGTCGATTAATTAAAACCGCAGATGAAATTGAGAAAATGCGGGTAGCGGGACGACTGGCAGCGGAAGTTTTGGATATGATCAAGCCACATATCAAACCGGGTGTAACCACACTTGAGCTTGATACGATTTGTCACGATTATATTGTCAATGTACAAAATGCCATTCCAGCCTGCCTGGGCTATGGTGCAGCCCCAGGTCGTCCAGCCTTCCAGCATACCATCTGTACTTCGGTAAACCACGTGGTGTGTCACGGTATTCCATCTGAAAACAAGACATTAAAAAAAGGCGATATCCTGAATATTGATGTCACGGTCATTAAAGATGGTTACCACGGCGATACCAACATGATGTACATCGTTGGTGGTGAAACTTCTATTCTTGCCAACCGTCTATGCAAAGTAGCACAGGAAGCTATGTACCGCGGTATGGAAGTTGTAAAACCGGGCGCGACCATTGGTGATATTGGCCATGCCATTCAGAAATATGTCGAATCTGAGCGCTTTAGTGTGGTGCGCGAATATTGCGGTCATGGCATTGGAACAACCTTCCATGACGAACCGCAAGTGCTGCATTATGGCCAGCCAGATACCGGCATGATTTTAGAAGAAGGCATGACCTTTACCATTGAACCAATGGTAAACGCGGGTGTTTGGCAAACCAAATTACTGGGCGACAAATGGACTGTGGTGACCAAAGATCACAAACTTTCAGCGCAATATGAACACACTATTTTAGTGACTAAAGACGGTCTGGAAGTCCTGACTGCACGTCCTGAAGAAGACCTGTCACGTTTCCAGTCTTAAGCTGTCATTGGCGTAAAAACTAAAAAAATTGTCAGAAAGGTCACATTGATGTGGCCTTTTTTATCGCCTAAAACTTCAACTTAAAATAAACAAATCAAATACTTATATCAATATTCAGGTTTCATCCCTAAAAACCCTATTAGCATTTCTAGCTACACAAGTCATAAATAAGTCACAGAGCAGCAAACTTATTTCAAGAATGTTACAAATGTAATAAAACAATCTTCTTCAAAAACAACAGTCTTGCTTTATCTAACTATTAAATAATGGCCCTTATAAAAACGAGCAACAAATTGGACATGGAGTCCCTTATATGAAGAAGACCTTATTATTTGCCAGCACGCTGTTGGCCTTACCTGCTGTTTCTTATGCCTCACCGTATTTTAGCCTGCAAGATGGTGATGGTTTTAAACGTTTTTCTGTTTCAGTCGGGGCATTGCATGTCATGCCACAAGGCAAGGCACAACCCTTTCAGGTTAATACCGCGGTAAAAGAAGGTGAAACTGCAAAAGTTGGAGATATCAAAGCACAAACGGTGCTCGACAATATCAAACCAGGAAGTAGCGTCAATCCTTTCTTAAAGGCTACTCTTGATGGGCTAGCTTTAATTAATGCTGATGTCGCCTCAGCACTGAGTGGAACTGCTGAAATCCGTGGACTCAGTCAATGGGATAATCCAGGTACGGGTTTAGAAGCCGATGATGTCACCACATTGGGCATCATGACCAATTACTTTTTTACCGACAATATTTCTTTTGAAATGAAAGCTGGTATTCCGCCTAAAGTCGATTTACAAGGTAAAGGAAAAATTTATGCACCTTTTTCAGCAACTGCAACACCTATGGGCGGAGCTTTAGGAAATTTAGAGCTTGAAAATGATATTTTCATTACCGATCTAGAAGCGCATGGTCCTGCGGCCTCGGCACGTGCCTGGACACCAGCATTTGAGTTTCAGTATCACTTCGGTAAAACCGGTGTAAATAAATTCCGTCCTTATGTCGGCCTAGGTTTAATGTATGCCTACTTTAACGAACTGGA
This sequence comes from Acinetobacter sp. YH12112, assembly GCF_013418945.1. Taxonomy (NCBI): domain Bacteria; kingdom Pseudomonadati; phylum Pseudomonadota; class Gammaproteobacteria; order Moraxellales; family Moraxellaceae; genus Acinetobacter; species Acinetobacter sp. YH12112. Next base: position 128,809 of record NZ_VPBA01000003.1, read on the forward strand.
AATTAACCCGCGTACCGAACAGGATCTGATTGCCGCCGGTCATATGATTGCCAATATCAAACAGGGGCAAGCCGGTGCATCACTGGAAGGTACACCAAGTAATGCCAATCCGAAAGTTGAACTTGAAGCATCCGACGCATTCGCACCGGTAGCAACAGTCGGTTTCACCTATGACTTTAATGAAAAATGGTTTGCGGTTGGTTCGCTGTCCTATGCACATCTGCAAAATGACACCACCATTACCGTGACCGATGCCACACATGGCGAACTTATTCGTTCTAAGGCCGATATTGAAGTGAATCCGATTCTGGCCTATGCCGGTATTGGTATCCGTTTCTAGGCTTTAATTTTCAGTCCATCATCAGGCAGCCTTTCGGGCTGTCTTTTTTGATGCAGCCATAAAAAAATTTTATCTTTTATTTAATTTTTATTCTATCGCCTCCCACGCGGCAATCTACTAACATAAGCAGGTCTTTCCTGGCTGCCGGACTTTTTATGTCAGATACCCGTTTTTCCAAAGCCCTGATTTATATGCTGATGGGAAGTGCCATTATTCTGGCGCTGTCATTGGGGGTACGACATGCCTTTGGCCTGTATCTGGTGCCAATGAGCCATGAATTTGGCTGGGGGCATAATGTCTTTAGTCTGGCTATTGCCATGCAAAACCTGATCTGGGGTGCGGTACAACCAATTACCGGCGCCTTTGCCGACAAATATGGCAGTAAAATTGTGGTCGCTGTTGGTGGTACCTTATATGCACTGGGTTTATTGCTGATGGCGGTCAGCTCGACCGGCTGGCTGCTGAATTTAAGTGCCGGTTTAATTTTAGGTCTGGCGCTCTCTGCCACCTCTTTTCCGATTTTACTGTCCGCAGTTGGCCGTGCAGCCCATCCTTCAAAACGCAGCCTGGCGATGGGAATTGCCAGCGCAGCGGGCTCTTTCGGTCAGTTTATTATGCTGCCGACCACGCTGCTGTTATTGCAGAATTTAGGCTGGAAAGGTGCGCTGGTGGTTAGCGCCATTTTAATGACCCTGCTAATTCCTTTGGCATGGACTTTAAAAGCACCGATGTATACCAACCCGAATGCAGCGACCACCAAACCGCAACCGGCGTTAACATTTAAGCAGATTCTGGTGATTGCCAAAAACCACAAGCCGTTCTGGTTTTTATCTTTGGGCTTTTTTGTCTGCGGCTTTCAGGTGGTGTTTATTGGTATTCATTTGCCAGGTTATTTAATTGATCATGGATTTAACGCCACCACCGGCACCATCTTCCTGGCCTTAGTCGGTTTATTCAATATTATCGGCACCTATACGGCTGGCTGGTTGGGCGGCCAATATTCCAAACCGCATTTACTGATGTGGCTGTATGGTCTGCGTGGCTTGGCCATTATCGCCTTTTTACTGTTACCGCTCAGTACTTGGACAATTTATGGCTTTGGTGTCATTATGGGACTGTTATGGTTATCGACCGTGCCACTGACCAATGGCATTGTAGCCAATATGTTCGGGGTGAAATATCTGACCATGCTCAGTGGGATTGTATTCTTCACCCATCAGGTTGGTTCGTTCCTCGGTGGCTGGCTGGGTGGCCTGAACCATGACTTAACCGGTAACTATAATGCCATCTGGATGTTCTCGATTGCGCTAAGTGCTTTTGGCGTCTGGGTACATTTCTTTGTGAATGAACAGGCGGTGGTGCATGACTAATTCAATGTCGCTGTTAAAAATTCTGATTGGCCTGTGCATTATCAGCTTTTTTATTTTATCGCTGCTGTTATGGATGAAAACCCCGCAGCTGTTTGAATACTTTAATCAGGCGTTTTGTGCACATTAATGTTTAAAAACCCGCAGCATCAACAGCAAATCCCGAAACAGCAAATTCAGTTATTTGGTTTGCTGTTTTAATTAAAAGAATATAAATCATATATTTAATTATTTTTATAGCCTTTTCATAAGTTTAGAATTTCTTCTGATTTTATTTGGCCTGCGTTTTTTTCTAAATTTTCTTGAAGCAATAACACTGAGAGAAAAACTTAAACATGACCAGTCTGACCCAACTTTCCCAAGCCATTCACCATTCACCATGCACCGCGCTGGCATCAGGCCAATCAATTCCAGGACGGCAGCGAAATCCGTATTGCTCCACACACTGACCAGGCTCTTGGTGCGGTGGTGTATGGATTAGATGCGCGCAAGGCTCAATCGGGTGAAACCATTTTCCGGCTGAAACAGGCCTTGGCAGAACATTTAGTTTTAATTTTCAAACAGCAACAGCTGGATGATTTACAGTATCTGGCCTTTACCACCTATTTCGGTTCAATTTTCCGTCCCGCTGCCGACACGCCTGTACTGGCCGCGCAGGATGATAGCGGTGTACCACCCGATATCGTGCCTGTTTCCAATGCAGTAGGACAAGGCGATTATACTGGTCATGGTGAATTAAGCCCGCATGCCGATCATCAATGGACACCGCTGCCCTCCTTTGGCTCTTTGCTCTATGCTATTGAACTGCCACAAAATGGTGGCCAGACCAGCTGGATTAATACCATCAAAGCTTATAATGCCCTAGATGCCGACACTCAGGCACATATCAACCAGCTACAATTAATTACTTACAACCCTTTTGTTCGCCGGCAGAAAACCCAAGCCTCGTCGCAAGACGGCGTTTATGGCAACAGTCCGCTGTATCGCTTTAAAGATCAACCGGTTTTAAGCCATGCCTATCCACATCCTTTGGTGCGCACCCATCCAGAATCCGGGCGTAAAGCTTTGTGGCTCAATACCCATACCGAAGTGGAACTGGAAAACTATGACGATCAGGCTGGTAGCGAACTGATTACCCAGTTACGTGCCCATCTGCTTCAACCAGAATTTGCCTATGAGCATCAGTGGGAAGTCGGTGATATTGTGTTCTGGGATAATCAGGCTACCCTGCATTCCCCCCGTCCATTTCCAGCCGAGCAGCGCCGTTTGTTAAAACGTATCAGCCTTGCCGGAAGCCGACCTTTTTAAGCAGGAACTGAACTAGAGATACTGAATATGCACCGATGTTCAGGACTTTGACTGCAGGATATTTATCCTTTTCATCCAACCATAAAAAAACCCGCAAACTGTGTTTACGGGTTTTTTAGTATGAGCAACCGCTTAGAACAGACGGTTCATACCATTTAAGGTCGCCACACGATACGCTTCTGCCATCGTTGGATAGTTAAATGTGGTTTCTACAAAATACTTGATGGTATTGTTCGGGCTGTTCATTACCGCCTGACCAATGTGAATAATTTCTGCCGCGTTATTCCCGAAGCAATGTACACCTAATACTTCTAAAGTTTCACGGTGGAACAGAATTTTCAGTTCACCAACCGTATCACCGGTAATTTGCGCACGTGCCAGATGACGGAAAGAAGCCTGACCCACTTCGTACGGAATTTTTTCTTCAGTCAGTTCCTGCTCGGTCTTACCAATTGAAGAAATTTCCGGAATGGTATAAATACCGGTTGGAATATCAGTCACCGGTGCCACATTTTCTTCGCCACTCATGTTGGCCCCTGCACAGCGACCCTGGTCATAGGCAGCAGACGCCAGAGATGGCCAGCCAATCACGTCACCAGCAGCGAAAATATTTTCTACTTCAGTCTGATATTGCTCATTTACCGTCAGCTGACCGCGGCTGTTTGGTTTCAGGCCGACATTTTCCAGGCCTAAACCATCGGTATTGCCTGAACGGCCGTTACACCACAAGATGGCATCGGCTTTGATTTTCTTGCCACTTTGCAAATGCAGCACTACGTGATCATCAAAGGTTTCCAAATGATCAATCTGCTCATTGTGACGAATCAACACGCCCTGTTCACGCAAGTGATAGGACAAGGCATCGGAGATTTCATCATCCAGATAGCTGAGCAATTTATGCTGGGTGTTAATCAGGTCGACTTTATGGTCCAGACCAATGAAGATCGAGGCATATTCACAGCCAATGACACCGGCACCATAAATGATGATTTTCTGAATCGAGAAATCCAGATCCAGAATCTTGTCTGAATCGAATACACGTGGATGGTTAAAGTCTAAAATTTCTGGACGATACGGACGTGAACCGGTTGCAATCACCAGCTGCTTAAAAATCAGGGTTTCCTTAATGCCTTCCGGACTGAATACCAGCACGGTATTTTTGTCCTGCACATAAGCACGACCGTGATAGATATCAATTTTATTGCGGTCATAGAAGCGTGAGTGAGTATCGACCTGCTGCTGAATCACTTTATGTGCATTACGCAGCACCTGTTTCATGGTGAACTGTTTCCAGTCGCCCACTTTCTGGAACATCGGATCACGCTGGTAACGGATAATACTGGATACCGTCTGACGCAGCGCCTTACTTGGGATTGTGCCCACGTGAGTACAGTTACCGCCGAGTTGCTCACGCATATCCACCACAGCAACACGCATGCCTGATTTGGCAAGTTTCATTGCTGCGCCTTCACCTGCAGGACCAGAACCTAGGACCACCGCATCATATTTAACGAAAGTTCCGGCAACCACCTCTTTTTTACGTGGCATTCAACGCTCCTTAAACTAATCTATTCTGTTTATATCTCATATGCATATTATGACTGAAAACATCATGATTTTCTGTATTTACCTAGCATATATTGCGTGATAGCCACATTTTTTAAATGAATATCGTTTTTTTCCTATTTGCACCCAAGTCCGTTATAATGGAGGCGCTATTTTTCGAATATCTCCCCCGTCAAAACAGTGGAAAAGTTGAATATGTCTGAAAACCGTAAACCAGAACAGGGTGTTAAACTTCGTGGCGCAGAAAAGGTCGCTCGTATTCCTGTAAAAGTTGTGCCTACGGTTGAAACGCCGCGCAAACCGGACTGGATTCGGGTCAAGATGGCGGCACCAGAAGAAGTTCAACGGATCAAATCGACACTGCGTCAGCAAAAACTACATACCGTCTGTGAAGAAGCAGCCTGTCCGAACCTGCCAGAATGTTTTGGTGGTGGTACTGCAACCTTTATGATTATGGGTGATATTTGTACCCGTCGCTGTCCGTTCTGTGACGTTGCCCATGGTCGTCCGAATGCACTTGATCCGGATGAACCGCGTCATATGGCTGAAACCATTGCCAACTTAGGCCTGAAATATGCGGTCATTACCTCGGTAGACCGTGATGACCTGCTTGATGGCGGTGCACAGCATTTTGTTGACTGTATTAAAGAAGCGCGTGCCTTAAGTCCGAATACCCTGCTGGAAATTCTGGTTCCGGATTTCCGTGGCCGTATGGATATTGCGCTGCGCATTATGACTGAATGTCCGCCAGATGTGTTTAACCACAATATTGAAACCGTGCCACGTTTATATAAAGCCATGCGTCCGGGTTCAGACTATCAGCACTCTTTAAACCTGCTGAAAATGTTTAAAGAATATTGCCCGGAAATTCCAACCAAGTGTGGCCTGATGGTGGGTATTGGTGAAACTGAAGAAGAAGTGATTTCATTATTGGATGATCTGAGAGCACATGATGTAGATTATGTGACCATTGGCCAATATTTACAGCCATCAAAACAGCACGCACCAATTGACCGCTTTGTAACACCAGAAGAATTTGAGCGTTATGCAGAACATGGCCGCAAACTGGGCTTTAAAAATATCTGGTCTGCACCAATGGTGCGCTCAAGTTATTTTGCAGACCGTCAATACTACGGTGAGCCAGTTCCAGCAGTACGTCGCAAGACTGATCCTGCCAAGAAAATTAGTGTACAAACCATCGAAGCATAAGCTGAGAAAACTAAGCTTAGAAAACAAGGCCCCGGATTCGGGGCTTTTTTACAAGGTCATCTTTTACTTAAATTTTTACATCGTCCTCGGATCAGAATTCTTAGCCCAGAGAGATCATCTATTTCCTCTTAAATCCAAAGACGGCTCATCTTTAAAAAAATACCCCATTCAAATCAGAAATAAATTTCTATCATTCTTTGACCTAGCTGTTAATCCCTTACTTATCTTCACATTTCGTTGCGCGTTTTTACTTGAATAGCGATCATTTTTCAACCAATCTTCATCCATAGAGTTTGTTTTTAGCAATCGTTTTAATGGTCTTGATATTTAAAAAAACGATACCGAAGTTCCAAGAACAGCCTTCACCGGATGACTTCAGACAAAATGAAGCAGCATTTCTTTCATTTTTCCTTGCAGGCACGGTGATGCTGTAGCAGCCGGGAGAAATACAATAATGCTTTTTATACTCAGTATCGTCATTCTTGTTTTTACACTGTGGGCGATTTTCTATTTTCAGCTGTCTCGCAACAGCGGTGCCATGACCCTGATCGCGGTCAGTATTGTCTCTGCCTTTATTAATCCCTGGTCCTTAATTTTAGGCATTCCGTTAATTGTGCTGAGCATAATTGTGATGGTGGATGCCTTGCGCATGAAAATCATCACCCAACCCGCGTATAAGGCTTTGTCACAAGCCATGCCAAGCATGAGCAGCACCGAACGTGAAGCACTGGATGCCGGCACCAGCTGGTGGGAAAAAGAGCTGTTTATGGGTGCGCCCAACTGGGATACCTTTGAGCAATATCCCTATCCTACGCTCAGTGCGGAGGAACAATCCTTTTTAGACAATGAAGTGGAACAGCTGTGCAAGATGCTGGATGAATGGGAAATCCATCATAAGCACAAAGATTTATCTCCTGAAACCTGGCAGTTTATTAAAACCCATGGATTTTTGGGCCTGATTATTCCCAAGGAGTACGGCGGCAAGGCTTTCAGTTCTTTTGCGCAAAGCCGGATTATGAGCAAAATTGCCTCACGCTCCCTAACTGCCGCGGTCAGCTGTATGGTGCCCAACTCCTTAGGCCCGGGTGAATTGCTGCTGCACTACGGTACCGATGAGCAGAAAAAACGCTACTTGCCCGGTCTGGCCAAAGGCGAAGAAATTCCCTGCTTTGGGCTGACCAGCCCCGAAGCCGGCTCCGATGCTGGTGCCATTCCAGATACTGGCGTGGTCTGTTATGGCCAGTTTGAAGGCCGGCAAGTACTTGGTCTGAAAATGAATTTCTCCAAACGCTGGATTACGTTGGCGCCCATTGCCACCGTGATTGGTCTGGCTTTTAAACTGTATGATCCGGAAGGCTTACTCGGCGATAAGACTAAAACCGACTATGGCATTACCTGTGCGCTACTGCCGGCCAATCATGCTGGAGTAAAAGTCGGGCCGCGCCATCATCCCGGTTCACCATTTATGAACGGCACAGTCGAAGGTCAGAATGTGTTTATTCCGCTCGACTGGATTATCGGTGGTGTGGAAAATGCCGGTAAAGGCTGGCGCATGTTAATGGAATGTCTGGCCGTCGGTCGCGGGATTTCCTTACCGGCACTGTCAACCGCTGCCGGGGAAATGACCTATTTAAATGTCGGTGCTTTTGCGCGAATCCGCCAGCAATTCAAGTTGTCGGTGGGGAAATTTGAAGGCGTACAGGAAGTCACCAGTGATATTGCCAGTGAAACCTATATGCTGGAAGCCTTTCGCTATCTGGTGACCTGTGGACTGAATCAGGGCGGCAAACCTGCCGTGATGACCGCGATGGCCAAGTACTATGCCACAGAGTCTATGCGCCGTGTGGTTAATCATGGTATGGATGTGGTCGGTGGCCGCGCCATCCAGTTGGGTCCACGGAACTTTCTGGCGCTGACCTATCAGGCCATTCCAGTTTCCATTACCGTTGAAGGGGCCAATATTTTAAGCCGCTCGCTGATGATTTTTGGCCAGGGTTCGATGCGTTGCCATCCGTATTTGTATGAAGAATTACAACTGCTACAAGCCCCTGATAAAGATGCCGCGCTGACACAATTTAATGAACTGTTCTACCATCATCTCGGTTATACCTTTAACCGGACTGCGCGCGCATTTGCCTTTGGCTGGTTTGGCGGTTCATTCGATGCTCCGCAACAAGCCGATGAATTTAGCCGGCCTTATTACAAAACTATCAACCGTTTTAGTGCGGCCTTTGCCCTGACTGCCGATATGTGTCTGGGTTTATTGGCCGGTGATATTAAACGCAAGGAAATGCTGTCCGGACGCCTGGCCGATATTCATGCGCAGCTGTTTATTGCCACCGCCATCTTAAAATACTATGCACATGGGCAAAAAACCGCAGATGAGCAACTGCATGCGCAACTGGCTTTAGACAAAGCACTGTTTAATGCACAAGAAGCCTTCTTTGGACTGTTCAATAATTTCCCTATGCAGCTGGCGGCTGGCGTCGTGAAATTGATCTGCTTCCCGTGGGGCCGTGCCTTGCAGCCACCAAGCGATCAGCTGAAACGTGATGTGGCCATGAGCATGATGCAGGACAATGCTTTTCGCCAGCAGCTGAAACAGCATGTTTTCTATAACACGGACCCGGACGATGTCTTTGGCCGGATGGAAAGTACCTTCCAGAGCTTAACCGAAATTGAACCGCTGTGGGATCGCTTTAAAAAAGCTGAAGCCAAAGGCAGTTTTGATGGCCTCAGTTTTGAAGAACACATTGCCGATGCCCTAAATACCGGCGCGATTCAACCCGAAGAAGCTAGCCAGCTACTCAGTTATAACGCGCAGCGCTTTGACAGTATTCTGACCGATATTTTCGATATGCAGCTGGAACAGACCCTGCCACTAGACAATCCGCATTTAATTGAACCTTTAGGTGTCGATACGGAAGCTCATCCTCCGGCAACTTCAGCAGAACCGAAAACCGGTGGCACCGCACAACTGGCCACAGATCATCATAAAGAGGATCCGGAACCGTTTATCCGTTTTTAGTTATATACTGAATATTGAATAAAGTGGCTTTTGGGCCATTGCTGTCCCACAATTTTTCACAAGAGGAAGCTCATTTGAGCTTCCTCTTGTTTTATGGGTATTTTATCGGGTGAAAATAAAGCTTTTAAAGTTCTTCTTTCAAACAAATTCACTTGAATTATTC
>NZ_VPBA01000041.1:0-24068 GCF_013418945.1 Acinetobacter sp. YH12112
GTAACTGTCTGGACAACGCTTCAATGGAAAGCTTCTTTGGAATACTTAAATCAGAATGTTTCTATGGTGAGGAATTTAATTCAGTTGAAGAGTTGGAACAGACCGTGAAAGAATATATTCATTATTATAACCATGAACGAATCAAGGTTAAATTAAAAGGACTGAGTCCTGTAGAATACAGAACTCAGTCCTTAAAAGCTACTTAATCAAACCGTCCAACTTATTGGGGTCAGATCAGAGCGTGGTTTTTCTGTTTTAAGTCTTAGTGATTTTCAGAAGCATGGTTGATGGTGTATTTTGGAATTTCAACTTCCAGATCTTCATCAACCACCTGTACCTGACAAGATAAACGTGAATCAGGTTCTAGACCCCAAGCACGATCTAACAGATCAGCTTCGACATCATTCATTTCTTCCAGGCTGTCAAAACCGCGGCGTACCACCACGTGACAGGTGGTGCAGGCACATGACATATCACAGGCATGTTCAATTTTAATGCCATTTTTTAACAGGCTTTCGCACAGGTTGGCATTTTGTTCAACTTCAAACTCAGCACCTTCTGGGCAGAATTGCGCATGTGGAAGTACTTTAATACGTGGCATAGTCTTTACCTTAAATTAGTTTGAGTTTGACCAGTCGTCGAGCTTGGTGCCTTTAAGAGCAGCATCAATATGCTGGTTCATGCGAAGCGCAGCAAAAGCATCACTGTGTATTTTAAGCTGTTCAACAGCCTGTTCAATAGCCTGAATATCGGTTGTTTCAAGCTGGCTGTACAAATGGGTTTTCGCACTATTCAATGCGTCCAGTTGCTCTGCGCTCAATAGCTGTGCATCAACTTTTAACGCCTGTTCCAGAGCTTCCAGTTCACGCTGTGCTTCGACCTTGGTTTCCTGTAAATGACGCAGGTGTTTGTCTTCTTCTGCGTATTTGAAACCGTCAAGCAGTAAACGTTCGGTATCTTCGCTCGATAAACCATAAGACGGTTTAATGTCGATATGCGCGGAAACGCCAGAAGTCGTTTCTTTGGCAGAAACACTAAGCAGGCCATCGGCATCAACCTGGAAGGTGACTTCAATACGCGCCTGACCGGCAGTCATTGGTGGGATACCATGCAGGACAAAACGGCCTAAACTACGGCAATGCTCAACCAGATCACGTTCACCTTGCACCACATGAATCAGCATGGCGGTTTGTCCATCCTGATAAGTGGTGAATTCCTGACGACGCGCAACTGGAATTGCAGTATTACGTGAAATTAAACGTTCGACCAGACCGCCCATGGTTTCCAGACCTAAAGACAGTGGGGTAACATCTAAAAGCAATGAACCATCTTTGGTATTACCAATCAGCTGATTGGCCGTAATAGAGGCGCCAATCGCAACCACTTCATCCGGGTTAATAGTACACAGCGGTTCCTGGTTAAATACCTCACGGACAGCTTTTTGCACCGCATAGGAGCGGGTAGAGCCGCCAACCAGTACCACGTTTTGAATATCGGTCAGTTCCAGTTTGGCATCGCGCAGCACGCGTTTGCAGACGCTAATGGTCTTGTCTAACGCCACCTGAATAATGCTTTCAAAAGTTGCACGATCCAGTGTCAGTGTTTGGTCTAACAGTTGCAGTTCTACTGATTTCGCATCCGATAGCGCTTCTTTGGCCTTACGCGCTGCAACGACAAAGTGGGCATATTCGGTGTCATTTAATGTGTCAATATTCAGCTGTTTTTTCGCCCATTTGACAATTAAACGATCTAGATCATCACCACCTAATGCAGTGTGACCACCGGTCGCCAGTACTTCAAATACGCCTTGCGAGAAGCGTAAAATTGATACGTCAAAGGTACCGCCGCCTAAGTCATAAATCACATAGTTGCGATCGGTGCTTAAATTGCTGTCCTGATCCAGACCATAGGCCACTGCAGCAGCAGTCGGTTCATTAAGTAAGCGCAGCACATTCAGGCCAGCCAGTTGAGCTGCATCACGTGTGGCTTGACGCTGAGCTTCATCAAAATAGGCCGGAACAGTAATTACTGCGCCATTGACCGGATTTTTCAGGCTGTCTTCAGCACGGTCTTTCAGCTGTTTTAAAATTTCAGCCGAGATTTCTACCGGTGTTTTACGACCTTGTGCAGTTTCAAAAGCCGGCATTTCATTGGCTTCACCTACTAAATCGTAAGGGTGCTGAAACTTGATGTCTGCCTTGGAGCGACCCATAAATCGTTTCACTGAAACAATGGTATTTTTCGGATCGCTGGTGATAAACGGTTTGGCATCATTGCCATATTGCGTGGTATTTTCGGCATAATGAACAATTGAGGGAAGTAACACACGACCTTGTTCATCATGAAGGACTTTGGCTTGCGCCGAAAGAACAGTGGCCACCAGTGAATGTGTGGTGCCTAAATCAATTCCAATCGCAATGCGATGTTCATGCGGTGCGCTTGATTGTCCTGGTTCTGCAATTTGCAAGAGCGCCATTGTGTTACATCCTTTGCACGTTAATTTGAAAAAATAAAATTAAAAATCGTCATCTAGGTCAAAGCTGTCGTCGTCGAGGAAACGATCTTCAGCCTTGTCAATATCGGTCATGACTTTCTGGAAGAAACGCAATTTACGTACTGTATCGCGTGCTTCGCCCCAGTCTTCATCTGCATAATCAATTTTAAATTCGCGAACCAGACCATCAATCCATTGCTGGACTTCGGTTTTCAGGGAAGCCAGTTCATCGGCAGAGCGGGCATCATCCAGCTGCTCACGAATTTCCAGGGCAGACTGTAAAAACTCGAAATCACTGATCGACTGATCCAGATGATAATCCTGTTTTTTTAAGCTCAGTAAATAACCTGCGCGGCTGTCAACCTGAGATAAAACTTTATACGCCTGGTTGATTTCGCTGGACTGAATCAGCGCCTGGTCTTTATCTTCGGCTTTATCGGGGTGATATTGTTGCTGTAACTTTAAAAATTCTGCTTTTAAAGTAGCCAAATCAATATCGAGTGCTACAGGCAGGTTAAACAGCTCAAAATGATTCATGGGAGAGATAATCCGCGATTGATTGCAAAAAAGGACTGCATAAATGCGATTAAAACAGTGTACAAGACACTGTTTTAATCTGCAAAAGAAGGGAGGGTCGGGAATTAAACCGTGAAGGATTCACCACAACCACATTCACCTTTTTTATTCGGGTTATTGAATTCGAAGCCTTCATTCAAGCCGTTTTTGACATAGTCCATCTCTAAACCTTCAAGATAGACTAAACTTTTCGGGTCAACGAATACTTTTACACCGTGCTGTTCAAATACCTGATCGTATGCATTGATGTCATCAACAAACTCAAGCACATAGGCCAGACCTGAACAGCCGGAAGTTTTCACGCCAACGCGAATACCTTCACCCTTACCGCGATTCTTTAAGTAATTGCTGATATGAGTTGCAGCATTTTCAGTTAAATGGATCATGAAAACTCCGTTAATCTGTCTTTAAAACGAGAAACAATTAAGCTTTTTGCTGTTTGGTACGATAGTCTTCAACAGCCGCTTTAATCGCGTCTTCTGCAAGTACAGAGCAGTGTACTTTAACTGGTGGTAAAGCCAGTTCGTTTGCAATATCAATGTTTTTGATGGCTTGAGCTTCGTCCAAGGTTTTACCTTTTAACCACTCAGTCACCAGTGAGCTTGATGCAATTGCCGAACCACAGCCATAGGTTTTAAAGCGTGCTTCTTCAATTACACCGTCATTATTCACTTGAATCTGTAAACGCATTACGTCGCCACATGCTGGTGCACCGACCATGCCTGTACCTACGTTGTCTGCATTTTTGTCTAAAACACCAACGTTGCGTGGGTTTTCGTAATGATCAATTACTTTTTCGCTATATGCCATTTTGCTTCTCCAAACCTCGGGGTCAGCGTTAATATTAATATGGGGTCAATATTCGTTTTATCAATGAGATGAAGCTGAATAAAGCTTCATCTCAGTGTCGAATTAGTGTTCCGCCCACTCAACTGTAGAAAGGTCGATACCTTCCTTATACATATCCCAAAGCGGAGAAAGTTCACGTAATTTCTCAACAGCAGCTTTGGTAATTGATAACACATGATCAATATCTTCTTCAGTGGTGTATTTGCCAAAACTGAAGCGAATTGAACTGTGCGCAAGCTCGTCAGACAGACCTAGCGCACGCAGTACATAAGATGGCTCAAGCGTTGCAGACGTACATGCAGAACCTGAAGATACTGCTGCATCTTTAAGCGCCATCATTAATGATTCACCTTCAACAAAGTTGAAGCTGACGTTTAAGTAGTTGGCTACGTTTTGAGTCGGGTGACCGTTCAGGAACACTTGTTCAAGGTCTTGCAGGCCATTCCAGAGTTTGTCACGTAACACGCGTAAACGGGTTTGTTCAGCTTCCAGGTTTTTACCTGCCAGCTCAAATGCTTCGCCCATACCTACGATTTGATGGGTCGCCAGCGTACCAGAACGCATACCGCGCTCATGACCGCCACCGTGCATTTGCGCTTTCAGACGCACACGCGGGCTACGGCGTACAAATAAGGCACCAATGCCTTTAGGGCCATAGATTTTGTGTGCAGAGAAGCTCATTAAATCAACTTTTAAGGTTGAAAGATCAATCTCGACTTTACCCGCAGCCTGTGCAGCATCAACGTGGAAGAAGATTTTGTTGGCACGGGTAATTTCACCAATTGCAGCAACGTCAGTCACGGTACCAATTTCGTTGTTCACCATCATCAGGGAAACAAGAATAGTATCTGGACGAATTGCGTCTTGAACCATTTCCGGGGTAATTAAACCGGTTTGTGGTTGTGGCTCAAGATAGGTAATTTCGAAGCCTTCAGACTCAAGCTCGCGGCAGGTATCTAAAATTGCTTTGTGTTCAATTTTAGAGGTAATGATGTGCTTGCCTTTAGATGCATAGAATTGAGCCACACCTTTTAGGGCAAGGTTGTCAGATTCAGTTGCGCCTGAAGTCCAGACAATTTCACGTGGGTCAGCTTTGATCAAGTTCGCAACTTGTTCACGTGCATATTCCACTTTTTCTTCTGCTTGCCAGCCATAGGCATGTGAACGAGATGCAGCATTACCGAAGGTACCTTCGAAAGTTAAGCATTCCATCATGCGTTCTGCAACTTGAGGGTCTACAGGAGTGGTTGCTGCATAGTCAAGATAAATCGGACGTTTCATGTCAAATACCTGTAACCGATAAAAGAGCTGAATCAAAAGATGCTGAATTTTGGCGTAGTGAAACGGTTTGAACGTTGTCACGAGCTACGAGGTCAGCAAGCGAGATTTTTGCGAGATAATCGGCAATGTGGTGGGAGAGTTCCTGCCATAAATCGTGAGTCAAGCACATCGCACCATTCTGGCAGTTGCCTTTATGGTCGCAGCGAGTAGCATCAACGGTTTCGTTTACAGCTTCAATGATTTCTAACACAGTGATGTCTTGAGCATTACGCGCCAGATGATAACCACCATTGGCTCCACGAATACTGGAAACCAGGCCGTGACGCTTTAATTTCGCAAATAACTGCTCAAGGTAAGCGACAGAAATAGATTGTCGAGCTGCAATTTCTGCAAGAGTGATCGTTTGTTCAGTTGGCTGCAAAGCTAGATCAAGTAGAGCAGTCACTGCGTAGCGACCGCGAGTGGTTAAGCGCATGATTCGATACACATGGTTGGACTAGATGTGTAGATTCTATGAATCCTGACTAAAATAGTCAAGTTTTTTTATTATTCGGATATTCGATTCAATCGCAGGGAAATTAAGGATTTAAACAATCCATAAATTATACACTAATAACGCAATTAATAGCAGAGTAATTAGACTAAAAGCCAGATTAATTCGCTTTTGGTTGCGTTGCATGCGACGAATGCGGTTTTTATACTGTTTAACTTCTACCTGCAGGGTATTAATGGTCGAGCGTTGCAGGTCAATTTTCTCTAATAACGGGGCAATCCGGCGTTTAGAGGTTTCCAGTTCCTGCTCGTGTTCAGGATCGGCCAGCCATTGACGCCAGTCCGACAGCACTTTAGGAATACTGAATAAGGTCAGCAGATCACGGAATTCATCTTTTAAAGTCGGGTCGCCTTCAATGCGCATGGCTCGAATACTGCGGCGATTCCCCAAGACAAAAATCTTGATCAAATCCAGCAATGTGGTACGGACATCTAATTCGACGGCTTTTTCAGGTGCTTTTAGATCAAACAGGATGCCGTGTTCGCTAAACTGCACATAGAAGTCGAAATAGGGGATATAGCTGTTAATTTTGACTGCAATTTTCTGGTCTACAAATTTTTTGGCCTGAAGTGCAACGACACGATCATATTTCAAGATAAAGCTAAAGATTGTTTCCAGAACAATCATCACCATCGTCAGCAACAAATGTGATTCATTTTGTCTTTGTTGCGATTCATTCATACAATTTAGTCCCTAACCAGATCGAGTCGTGCATATCCAAGCGGTGCATTACCAGGAAGTAATACATAATATTCTTGCTTTGTAGAACAGTTTAACAAAACGTTCAAGTGCTTAATTTGCTATTATAAGAGCATTTTGTTGGTTTATGATATTGAATGGTATACAAAATAAGCAGGAGAAATGCGAATGGATGAAGCAGCAGTAGAATCGCCAGAACCACAAAACGAAAATGAAAAAGCGTCTAAAAACAAAGCAAGAGTACGTTCAGGGCGTAAATCGGCGCTAGATTTTCGCAAATATACCAAACAGATCTGGCTGGCCGGCTTAGGCGCATTTTCCCGTGCTGAAGAAGAAGGCAATAAATTATTTGACTCACTGGTCAAGGTGGGGGAAGAACTGGAATCCAAAACCACCGAAATTGCCGATCAGACCGTAGAAAAAGTTTCTGAAAAGGCCAAAGAATCGGTGGTCGATACCAAAGATAAGGTCGAACGGATGATTGATCATAGTGTTCATCATTCCTTGAACCGTATAGGGCTGGTAACCGTGAAAGATATCCAGCATTTAGAGCAGCTGGTGCTGCAACTGCACAGCAAAGTCGATGCTTTAATTGAAGAAAATAAGCAATTAAAAGAACAACTCCTGAAAAAGTGAAAATCTCGACAGCTTTGGCATTTTTTGGCAGATTTTTGCAACTTATTTTGTATAAATGCGTCTGGGGAGTATTGCTTTTACCCTCAAAGCATTGCTATAAAGGCATTACGGTAACTTAAACGAAATCTTTGGACCTTAAATAAACGATATTAAGAGGACGTAATCTTCATGAATAAATCAGAATTAATTGATGCAATTGCAGAGAAAGGGGGATTGTCTAAGACTGACGCTGGTAAGGCTTTAGACGCTACAATTGCTTCAATCACTGAAGCGCTGAAAGCAGGCGACACAGTGACTTTAGTGGGCTTCGGTACTTTCAATGTGAAAGAACGTGCTGCTCGTACAGGCCGTAACCCACAAACTGGTGAAACACTTGAGATTAAAGCAAGCAAAGTACCTAGCTTCAAAGCAGGTAAAGGTTTAAAAGATTCTGTAGCTTGATCTTTTAAGCAGTATTAAACGCGCCTCCTGGCGCGTTTTTTATTAATAATCAGAGTTTCGGGTTTTAATACATTCATTCGCTGAGGGTTTTCGGTTAAAATCCTGCACAAGTAAAATATTGGAATACTTATGGAATCTTTTCGTAATGTTATTAAGGGCTGGTTGGGCAAGGTTTTGCTCGTTCTGTTTCTGATCCCTTTAGCACTTGTAGGTATTGAAGGATATTTTAGTGGCGGCAATTCTGCCGACTCGGCAAAATCAGTAAATGGGCAACAGGTTTCCAAACAGGAATTAGAAGCCTTAACCAACTCATTAAAACAACAATATCTCAGCTATACACAAGGTGATGAGACCTTGTTGAATCAGTCATATATTGAAAATAAAGCACTCGATACTCTGATTGCACGCACCTTGCTGTTACAACAGACTGAACATTTGGGTATTTCCTTAAGCGATGCGCAAATTGAGCAGATGATTGCCCAGCAACCAAGCTTTCAGGAAAATGGCCAGTTTTCTGAAGCACTGTATGCCAATTACCTGCGTTCAGTGGGTATGAGCAGTCAGGCTTTAATCCAGAATCTGCGTCAGGATCATGCCTTGAAAATGCTTAGCGCGAGCTTTATGGATCATGCCTTGGTGAGCGAGCTGGATATCCAGCAGATTGCCAATTTACAAACCGAACAGCGTACCTTGCATTTATCCAGCATTAAACTGGATGAATATAAGAAAAATATTCAGGTTTCAGCGCAAGAAATCAGTGATTATTACAATAAACATTCGACCCTGTTTAAGCAGGTCGCCAATGTTGATGTCGACTTTATTGTTCTGACGCCAGCACATATTTCCGCGACTGAAGCTGCAATCACCGATGCAGAATTGCAACAGGCCTATGACAAGTTTGTTGAAGCCCAGCAAAAAAATGCAGCGCGTGAGGTTAAACATATTTTAATTACCACCGATGCACGTGATGATGCGGCAGCCAAAAAACTGGCGGATCAGGTGTATGCTGAAATCCAGCAGGGCACCAGTTTTGCCGCTGCTGCACAGAAATATTCAGAAGACCCGGAATCTAAAGACAAGGGTGGCTTATTTGAGGCTTATGACGTGGGTGCCTTTGGCAATGCCTTTGATCAGGCAGTCACCAGTCTGAAATCAGGTCAGGTTTCGCAGCCAGTGAAAACCCAATATGGTTATCATCTAATTCAGGTTGAAACCGATGCAGTTCAGGTGCCTTCTTTTGAAGCGGAAAAAGCCCGTTTAACTGCAGAACTGAAAAAGACCAAACAGCAAAATGCCTTCTCAGATACGGTAAATAGCCTGAATGAGATGGTGGTGGGTAGTGATGCGCTGGATGTGGTATCTCAGGAAGTCAAAGGCACCAAGGTTGAATCGGTGAAAGGCTTTAGTCTGGCCTCTCAGCATCCGGTATTATCTGATCCAAGTGTGAAGGTGAAACTGTTTAATGATGATGTGAAAAATGGCGACCGTAACGCTTCAAGTAACATTCAAATGGCCAATGGTAATGTGGTTTGGGTAAAAGTACGTGAGTATCATGCTGCGGGTGTGCAAACTCTGGCTGAAGCAACACCACGTGTACGTGCCAAACTGATTGAAGAAAAAGCTTTTAACGCAGCCAAAGCCAAAATCCAGAAATCACTGGATGAGTTCAAGACACAACCAGCTGCAGAAGTCTTGGCACAGCAGCAAATCCGTTTTGAAGATGCCGGTGTATTTACCCGTGCTGAAGGCCGTTTAAAGCGTGAAATTGAGCGTGCTGCATTCAGCTTAATGCCACCGAAGCAAGGAATGTGGTCTGTGACCACGGCAGCTTTGCCGAATGAACTGGTGGTCGTGGCGGTATCGAATGTGAACCGTACCACTTCAAATGCTTTAACGCCTGAACAGTTACAGGAGCTGGCCAAGTTGTATCAACAGCTGCGCGCCCAGCAAGAGCTGGATGACTATACCCAGTATCTGAAAGCTAAAGCAGATATTGAATAAGTCTGACAGTATCAAAAAAACCGGCGCAAGCGCCGGTTTTTTTATTGTGCTTATATTTTGGTGAAAAGTTTATTCAGTACGGATAATCAGTTCATAGCCGGTATATTTACGGATATTAATTACGCCAGTATCTAAAATTAAATATTGTCCTTTAATCCCGAAAAGTTTGCCGCGAATCACCGGGGTCTTATCCAGATTATGCGATTTAATTTTTTCAGGATACTGTTCCACCGGATAAATAAACTCACGTGGACGTTCCTGCTCCATCAATTCCAATGTTTCATTAAACTCAAGATTCTGGTTAAATTCTTCACGAATTGTGCTGATTTTAGGTGCAAATTCTTCAATCAGCTGGTCACGCGTCGCAATTAAATCGACCGGTTCAGCTTCACCTTTGAGCAGTTTGCGCCAGTCAGTTTTATCGGCAATTTGTGAGCCAAACATGATTTCCAGCTGGCCAGATAAACGACGAGAGCCGACTTTCATAATCGGTAAGGCCTGAGTTGCGCCCTGATCCAGCCAGCGTGTTGGCATTTGGCCAATACGGGTAATTCCGACCTTTAAGCCACTGGAGTTGGCCAGGTACACCACATGCGGTTGGAAGCAGACAGATCGTGCAAATTCTTCTTCGCGGCAAGTGCCTAAATGATAATGACAGGTTTCCGGTTTCATAATACACATGTCACAGGACGCTTTGGTTTTAAAGCATTTAAAGCAGTGACCTTGTGAATAGGATTTTGGAGTTTTGCTGCCGCAAGAAACACAGTAAATATTGCCGGTCCATTCAATTTCTATTTCTTGACCCAAGCGAAAAGGCAGTTCGATTTCTGAGCGATCCAGAATAAATTTATATTCAACATTTGCCCGGTGTGTCTGTTGATCAGTTACACTAAGGTCCTTTAGACCTGCATGCATTTTATGGCAAATGCCTTGTAGTTCCATAAAAAATACTCACTTTCATCATAAGGAATGCAGTCATGGCTGAGATGAATGTCATCACTTCTATGCTAGACGATTTAACCCAGGAGCAGCCAGTTTCTACTGCATTGTGTATTGGTCAACATCTTGAACAATACGATCATCATCAGACAATTCAATGGCAATATTTTAACGTAACTACGCTTTTAAATCTGCCTTTTACCCAGCGTTTTGATTTGGCTTTTGTACTACTCGATACTGAAGAAATGACAGACTTGAGCAGCGCGCAGAAATCGCAGCTTTTGGTGAAACTGCGTGATTTGCTGGCCAAACGTATGGTGGTGGTGACTAAACGTCAAGATGAAGCATTATTACGTGCCTTGGGCTTTACCCAACTGATGGATAAAAGCCAGCCGCAGCATGACCTAATGTTGTGGCAATTTAATATTTTGACCTATAAGCATGTGCCGGACTGGTTTAACTCCAAATTTTGGGCTAACCCGGAAAACTGGGATAAATATCGCTGGTAATGCTCAGCTTTTCTGCGGTTTTTGCAAAAACATAACAATTTCGGATGTTTCAAATGAATGAAGCATCGTATGCTGAGTGAATGTCATTAAAGGAAGAAATAAAAATCATGACAAACTTAAGCAATATTGTGGAAATTTTGGCGAAACAGGCCTTAGGTTCAAATTCCAATCAGCACCAATCCCAACAAAGTGGTGGGCTAGGCGGTATTCTCGGTTCAGTTCTAGGTCAACTTGGAAATAATCACCAGCAGAGTGGGCAAAGCCAGCAAGGCGGTTTGGGTGGGATTTTAGGCTCTGTGCTGGGCCAATTCGGTGGTTCCAGTCAGGGGTTAGGTGGTAGTTCTAAAACTTCTCTTCTGGTTGCGGTATTGCCTTTGGTGCTGGCCTGGATTCAAAAGCAGGGTGGTTTGCAAGGTGCACTGGACAAATTAAAAGGTCAGGGCCTAAGCAGCCAGGTGGATGACTGGGTTTCGACCGGGCCGGGCGAGAATGCCAGTGTGAATCCGCAGGAAGTCCAGAATCTGTTTGATGATGAAGAAGTGGAACAGGTAGCGCAGCAAACCCATGCCCCTAAACAGGATATTTATGGCGCAATTTCACAGGTGTTGCCACAGATTATTGACTCTTTAACTCCACAGGGTGAGCAGACCAGTAAAACTGAAGCCAATAATGATATTCAGAATGTGCTGAATATGGTGTCAGGCTTCTTGAAAAGATAAGCCTGTTTATATAATGAAGCCAACCTGAGGTTGGCTTTTTAAATCCATAAATCTGGATATAAAAAACACGCCGAAGCGTGTTTTTTATGTTTTAAGTTCGGTTAAGACTTAGAAGTCGTAACGGAAACCTAAAGAAAGAGCAGTAGCATTTTCATCATCTTCGCCACTTACGCTATTTGAACGAGCTTCTTTCCATGGCACTAGATTCGAATTCTTATCATTTAGCATAGTTGCAAGGTTTGCATATACACGTACAGCCTTATCTAAACGATGTTCAACACCAACTGCTAAAAGTGTAGAGTTTGCATCGTCGGTGTCAACGTCACGGTGGAAGACTTGACCACGTACATAAGTCTTCGGCGCAACTTTATAGTCAGCCGCTACACCAAATACTTGTGCATCTGGGTTTGCAGTTTCATTGTCGTGTGTTAATAATTGATATAAAGCGCCAACATTTAGTTCAGGTGTAAATTTGTATGCTCCTGCGATACGGAAACCATCACGCTCACCTGCACCAATTGCTGCGTTTTCTTCGTAGCGCTCATAAGCAGCAGCAAAGTCAACTGGACCTTCTTTATATGTTAAAGCTAGATCGTATGCTTTATTATCCTCAACACCTTCGCCGTTAGCATCTTTAGCAATATTTTTATCACTATGCATTGAAACTGCAGCTAAAACGTTGAATCCACCACCAAATTTTGGTGATTTATATTCAATGGTATTTTCATTGCGTTCGTCAAACTTCATATCAGCACGAGTTACATTGCGGATGTCGCCAACCATGTCACCAAAGAAGTTGACTGGACCACGAGCAACTTTGAATGGGCTGTCAAAACGACCTACACGCGCTTGACCAAAGTCACCTTTTAAGCCTACAAAGGTATCACGAGTTGCAAAATTAACACCTTTACTGTCTTTTTCGCCGCTAGCAAAGTTAATTTCTTGCTCAACTTGACCAAAAACAGTCATGCCATTTTCTAATTTTTGTTCAGCTTTGAAGCCTAGACGTGATGAGTTAGAAGAAAGACCAACTTCGTTGTAGTCTGCACCATCATCAAGATAGTCTAAAGATACGTGTGCACGACCATATACTTTTACATCAGCAGCCATAGCTAATGCTGGTGTAAATAAGGTTGCCCCAACTGCTAATGCGCAAAGCGTTTTTTTCATGTGTAGCTCCAATACAGACTATTGTTTTTAGTCCTAAACATTGTTCAGAAGTAGGATTGATCTACCCCCGTTCTCTATTGGTGCTAAGTATTCCTTACAAATGCGACAGTAATATTAAGGAAATATTTCAAAATTATTAAAAAGTACAAATCAGATCAAAAACTTACTTTTAATAGCATTGTTATAAAAAGATAAATTTCCAAATCGGGAAAAATTTTTAAATGAATCACTTAATTGCAAGCGAATTGACACTTTAGTGTCATAAAAATAGGTTTAGCAGAAGTTCTGCTTAAAAAAATGGAGCAGCCGCTCCATTCATTTTTACATTTCACCGGGGAAAATATTTTAAAGCGCTGCTTTAATCTTTTCAGCCAGTTGCATGATTTTTTCCTGGTCACCCATCTGCGCAGCATGTTTACCGAGTTGATGTACCGAGGTAGGAATGAGGTGGAAATGAACATGCGGTACAGTTTGTCCCGCAGCAGCGCCAGACAGCTGCATCAATACAATTCCATCTAGTCCTAAGGCTTTTTCCATGGCTTTGGCAACTTTCTGCACCACCTGAATGGTGTAGGCTGCGACTTGTGGATCTAAGTCGAGCAGGGTAACCGCAGGTGATTTCGGGATGACCAGTGTATGACCATCTGCCTGAGGCATGATGTCCATAAACGCAAGAACCTGTTCATCTTCATAGACTTTAATTGCAGGCAGTTCTCCACGCAGGATTCTTGCAAAAATATTTTGATCATCGTAAGCCATGATATTTCCTTTAATCAATGCATTGAATTATTTACAGTTCAATTCTTTCTGACGCGCCTTGATTTCGTCAAGTCGTTGTTGCTCTCTTTCAGAAAATTTTGGCTTGGTGGTATAGCAGTTGTCATTGCCAAACTTGGCTTTGGCTTCAGGATCTTTAAAGCAGAAGCCTTTTGATGCATAAATCACATCATGATCATTTTTCAGCTTTTGACATTCCTGTGCTGAAGCAAAAGCAGTGGTATTTGCCCCAATGAATGTTGCAAGACTGGTCAATAATGCAACAGTGAGCTTATTCATACGAGTTTCCTCTGTAATAACATTGTGGGTAAGCATCTACTCACAATATTAGGTTTTATTCTGATTATTCAATGGCCAGATCTTACTCAATTGTAATCTTGCTCCAGGCCTCATACATTTTAACGGCGCTGGAGAAGTCGCTATCTGGTTCAGCAGTAGCATTGGCAGCCTGAATCAAACTTTGGGCCAGTCCGAGTACCGGTGCTGAAAGTTTTGCATCGCGTACCAAGTCTAAAGCAATTCCGGTATCTTTGGCCAGTAGTGGCAGGGCAAAGGTTAGTGGAAATGCGCGATTAAGAATACGTTGAGGTAGCACCATTTCCGTTACCGCGCTTTTGCCGCTTGAGGCATTAATACAATCCAGCGCTTCGTTTAAGTTTACCCCATGCGCTTTTAAGGTGGTAAATCCTTCGGCAACGGCGCATAAATTGACAGCCATCAGCATGTTGTTAATGGCTTTAACGGCAAAACCGGCGCCCGGTTCACCGACATGCTTGATCAGTTGCCCAAAAGCCTGCATCGCGGGTAGGGCTTTTTCAAATGCTTGCGCATCACCGCCCACCATCACGGTTAAGGTGCCTTTTTCTGCACCGATGGTTTGTCCACTGACAGGTGCATCCAGAAAATCTACCTGTTGTGCTTTGAGCTGCGCAGCCACTTTTTGGGCAGAATCCGGGACACCGCTGGTACAGTCCACCCAGATGGAGCCGGCTTTTAAACTCAAACCGTCTAACAGATGTTCTACATCCTGGCTGGTCGGCAGGCAGGAGAAAATCACATCGGCCTGTACGGCCTGTTCAAGCTGAACCGCTTGGGTGGCATATTCCGCTGCGTGTTGCTCGGCTTTGGCAAAATTACGGTTCCAGACATAGACTGTATCAAAATGCTGGGGTAAATGCGCTGCCATGCGGTATCCCATAGCGCCCAAACCAATAAATGCAACGGACTGAATCATGCGGTTTCCTTGTGTATTTTTGTCGATCTTTGCTCGAGCCACCGGGTCAGCTTGGGCCAGAATTCATTGGCACTTTTCTGGCTGGACATCAGGCCTAAGTGACCACCGGGAATAAGAGTAAACGTGACATCTGTACTGCTTGTCAACTGGCTTAAAGGCTGTGCAGCGGCGGCCGTCACAATCTGGTCGCTTTGCCCGGCCCCAACAAATAAAGAACAGCGAATGTTTTTCAGTTCAATATGTTCATCCTTTAGGCGGATAATGCCGTTTTTCAGCGGATTTTGCAGCCAGACATTCAGTACCATGTCCTGATTAATCCCGCCCGGATAATCAATCATATTGTTCAGGAAATTCCCCAGCGTGGCATGTTCATGCAGTATTTGCGGATCATGCAGGTTGAGAAACAGCTGGCGCTGACTGTCCAGCCAGCCTTTAGGATCTAGAATTTTAAAACCTAAAGCGTTGATGATGCCGGGCGTATGAATGAAATGTGGGGGAATAGAGCCCTGATGTAAGGCCTGTTTTAATTTGTGATTACGTGAAATCAGCTGGTTGCTGCGTTTAAACAGCTGGCCGATACGACCGGAAGCATAACTATCTACCGGGCTGCCCAGCACCATCAGGTTTTTCACAATCTGAGGTTGACGATAGGCGGTATACAGCATCACAAAGACGCCGGCCATACTCCAGCCATGCAGGGAAATCTGCTCACTATGGGAATGCTGTCGAATCTGCTCAATACAATGCGGAATCGCAGCATTAATAAAGTACATAAAATTTAAATGACGATGGGTATAGTTTAAACGTCCCCAGTCAATCAGGTAGACATCAAAACCGCTATGCTGGAAATGCTTGATTAAAGAGCGATAGGGATACAAATCATAAATCGCCATATTAATCGCCAGCGGCGCAACAAAGACCAGCGGCTCCTGATAGGCTTTATTGGGTGAAGCGTAATAACGGATTTGTGCGTGTTGGTATTCGCCAATGATCTCATACGGTGTGGTTTGGGAGAGCACCAAAGTCTTGCTGTTAAAAAGCCGGGTCGATAAGTTTTTTAACTTCTTGCGTTGATCTGCAAATTTTTTCTGTACTGGGTTCATAGCCTCTATCTGCTTGTCATGACGCTGAGTTGGATGAAGTCTAAGCGATATTTCCATATTTTACCTTGACCTTAAACACCTTGGGCGCTCAAAATGTTGGCAATTCTTATAACGGTAGTCTAAGGACGAAAATCGAGATGAGCGAACAAGACGAGATCGAATATCAGTTAGATACTTTGGCAATTCGTACTGGTCATGACCGTACCTTCGAGGGTGAGCATAGTGAACCCATCTTTTTAACATCGTCTTTTGTTTGCGAAAGTGCAGCTGATGCAGCCGCCAAATTTTCTGGGCAAATTGAAGGGAATACCTATTCCCGTTATACCAATCCGACTGTCCATACTTTTGAAAAACGCTTAGCCGTGCTCGATGGCGCAGAACGTGCTGTGGCCACCAGTTCAGGTATGGCAGCGGTACATGCGATTACTCTGGCCTATTTAAAAGCCGGCGATCATGTGGTGTGTTCACGCGCGGTATTCGGTTCGATCATTTCATTATTTGAAAAATATGTCATGAAATTTGGCGTAGATGTAACCTTTGTTGATCTGGAAGATTTAGCGGCCTGGCAGCAGGCGATTCGCCCAAATACACGCTTACTGTTTATTGAAACCCCATCTAACCCGTTGGCACAGGTCGGTGATCTGCAAGCGATTGCCGATATTGCCCATGCAGCCAATGCTTTGTTTGCCGTCGACAATACTTTCTGTACCCCGGTTTTACAGCAGCCGATTAAATTTGGTGCGGATTTAATCATTTATTCATCAACCAAATATATTGATGGTCAGGGCCGTGCCCTGGGTGGTGCTGTGGTGGGTAATCACCAGCTGCTGGAAGAAATTAATGGCGTGATTCGTACCCTGGGTAACTCGATGAGCCCGTTTAATGCCTGGGTATTCCTTAAAGGTCTGGAAACCCTGAACCTGCGGATGAAAGCCCACTGTGCCAGTGCGCAGAAGCTGGCAGAATGGCTGGATGCCCATCCAAAAGTGGAAACCGTATATTACGCCGGTTTGCCGCAGCATCCAGGGCATGAGTTAGCGAAAAAACAACAAAGCGGTTTTGGCGGTGTTGTATCGTTCGTGGTGAAAGGTGAGCGTGAAGGCGCATGGACCGTCATTGATAACACGCGTTTCTTATCCATTACCAGTAACCTTGGTGATGTAAAATCTACAATTACCCATCCTGCTACCACCTCACATGGCCGTATGTCTGCCGAAGCCAAACAGCAAGCCGGTATTTCAGAAGGTTTAATTCGTGTTTCTGTGGGTCTGGAAGATATTGATGATATTATTCGCGACCTTAGCCGTGGTTTAGACCTGATTTAATTTATAAATTCTGACATCTTTTTGCTGAATTTTCGTGTAGAGTGCTTAGCCAAAGATGTCAGTTTTGTTCGGAGATTTTTATGAACATTAATATGTTAATGCAGCAAGCGCAGCGCATGCAGAAAGAAGTAGAAAACAATATCAAGAAAGCCAAAGAAGAACTGGCACAAACTGAAGTGCATGCCGAAGCGGGCGGTGGTCTGGTCAAAGTAACCATGACCTGCCGTAACGTTGTGAAGCGTATCGAAATCAATCCTGAACTGTTACAAGACGATCCAGACATGATTGAAGACCTGATTGCTGCGGCCATGAATGATGCAGCGCGTCAGGCAGAAACCATTTCTGAAGAACGTATGAAAGCAGCGAATTCTGGTATGGGCTTACCACCAGGTTTGGCAGGCATGTTCTAAGGTAGCGCATCTGTGTTCAGCGATCGTTTTGATCAACTGGTACAAGCCTTGCGTATTTTGCCAAGTGTTGGGCCAAAATCGGCCCAGCGCATGGCCTTGCACCTGATCATGAAAAACCGTGAAGGCGCGCTGGGTTTGGCTTATGCCTTAAATGAGGCGACCACGCATATTCACGAATGTTCCATCTGCCATTCTTTAACCGAAGATGAAGTGTGCAATATCTGCGCATCTTCGGAACGTGATGAAGAATTACTCTGCGTGGTGGAATCACCAGCCGATGTGATGGCGATTGAGCAAAGTGGCAGCTTCCGTGGCAAATATCATGTCTTAGGCGGGCATTTATCGCCACTTGACGGGATTGGCCCGGAAGAAATCGGAATTCCGGCTTTAATTCACCGTTTAAGTTCGGGTCAGGTCAAAGAAGTGATTTTGGCGACCAATGCCACGGTAGAAGGTCAGGCGACGGCGCATTATCTGGTCGAGGCCACCAAGCATTTGCCGGTACAGATGACCCGGATTGCTCAAGGTGTGCCGCAAGGTGGTGAACTGGAATATATCGACAGTCATACTTTAAGTCAGGCCGTCCATAACCGTATGCGCATGAAATAAGTACCCCGGTGCTTATTTCATCAGATTTCAACTTTTTAAATAGTGTCTTAATCAAATATTGAAACTTTAACTAAGATATAAAAAATATAAACTTTTGTTTATCTTGAGCTTAAACTTTAAAAAAAATCAGCAAAATATACCGTAAGTTTTATTTTTTTATAGCTAAATTATATTTATTGGTTAAAATACCCCTTGAGAAACTTTAACGACTCTCTCTGCTATGTTCCAATTTATTCAACAGCAACAAGACTTTGAAAATGTTTTAACATTAATGAGTCAAAACTCTACCTATGGACTGGATACCGAATTCATCAAGGTTGATACCTTATGGCCCAAATTGGGGGTGTTCCAGATTAATGTCGCAGGAAAAGTTTATTTGCTGGATGGAACAACGCTGAATCTTTCGGCGTTCTGGGAAAAAATCTTCCAGGCGCAGCAGAATATTTTCCATGCCTGCGGCGAAGATATCGACCTGATCTATCATTATGCCCAGCAAAAATCACTGAAAAATGTATTTGATACCCAGGTTGGCATGTCCTTTTTGGGCTATGGTCTGCAGGTCAGCTATCAGAATGCTCTAAAGCAGGTGCTAGAGGTCGATATTGACAAAGACCAGACCCGTTCGGACTGGCTGGCGCGACCATTATCACCGGAACAGTTGCAATATGCAGCCAATGATGTGCTGTATTTAATGCAACTGGCAGAAAAAGTACAGCAGGACTTGCAGCAAAAATCGTTACTGAATCTGGTGGTAGAAGACTGCCGTCATTTAACCCAGGAAATTGGGGAGGATACACCGCTAGAGCGTCTGTATCAGGATGTGGGCAATTACCGCCATTCACGCCGTCAGCTTATGCAGTTACAGCAACTGGTGGTCTGGCGTGAACAGATGGTTAAGGCTTTGAACCAGCCACGTAGCTTTATTCTGAAAAATACCACCTTGCTGGATCTGGTTGAAAAAAATCCGAAAAATAATTTTCAGCTGTCACACGTGAAGGAGATCCGTCCGAATATTTTACGTGAACATGGCAAAACCATTTTAGACCTGTTGAAATTCCTGCCCGATCCAGAGCACTGGCCGCTGCGCATGGCGCGTCCAATTCGCCATTCTTCCAAAGAGGTGGGACAGCACATTGAGCAGGTGATTCAGCGCGGCGTCAATGAAACCGGTATCCCCAAAGAAGTACTGATGCGGAAAAAATGGCTGAATGCCCTGTATCAGCATGTGGTATTTAAAAATGATGAGCAGGATTTACCGGACTATTTATTGGGCTGGCGTTATGATCTGCTGACCAAGCCGCTGATTGAAGTGCTGCATCAAGATCAGCAGTATTTATCCAATCATATGAAAGTGATGGATTAAAAAAACAGCAAACTGCTGCCAGAATTATGATTTGTACACAATCACGACTGATGCGTTAATAATCACTAATGTATCCGTCTTTTTTTTGATGTATGCTTTGGCCTGAGTTAAACGAGTATTGTGCTGAATATGTTCTGTTCAATTTATAAATCGAGCAAAAAAGATGAAATGTATCTTTATGTCGCTCGTATTGAAAGCCAAGATGATCAAGCAGAAGCGGCAGATCCGCTTGAAGTGGTGCCGGAAGTGCTGCGTACTGCATTTGGTCGTGCAACGTTTGTTATGGATTTAGAACTACATGAAAACCGCAAGCTGGCGCGGGCCAATATTTTGCATGTCATGGATTCGATTCAAACCAAAGGCTTCTTTATTCAAATGCCGCCAGAAGGTTTAATTAATCCGAATGCGGTTGAGCCAGAAGGCTTACGCGGTGCCTAAGTTAAATTCAGGAGTTGAGTGATGGAAAATTTAATGACTTTTTTAGAATCAATTCCTGAAAATACCATTGCTGTTACGGTCTATCTGCTGGGTAGCCTGATTATTTTATGGTGCTGGTATGAAATTGCCAAACGTCTGCCTCATCCACTTGGCGGCGTAAGCTGGATTGTGGTCTTTGCCATCTTGCTGACGCCTACCATTTCCGAAGGGCATAATGCAGGTATTGCACCGGCCACCTTTGGTTTGCTGTTTGGTGTATTAACCAAGGAAATGCCGTTGGTCTGGTCCAATTTATCTGCCATTCTGGTGGTGATTGGTTTAGGACTGGTGGTTGGTTATTTCTGGTCTAAATATAGCCAGCGTAAAGCAGGTCTTGCTGCCAAGAACAACAGCACAGCGCTTTAATTACAAAAATAAGTTTAAATTGAAATAAGGTTATCTCATGTCTGTAGATACACAATACTTCACTGGTACTGATCAATACATCGCCACTGACAGCTTAAAGCTGGCGGTGCAGGCGGCTCGCCGTTTACAGAAACCGCTGTTAATTAAAGGTGAACCGGGTACCGGTAAAACCTTACTGGCCGAGCAGGTCGCACAAAGCCTGGGACTGAAACTGATTACCTGGCATATCAAATCGACCACCAAAGCCCAGCAAGGCCTGTATGAATATGATGCCGTGTCGCGTTTACGTGATAGCCAGCTGGGGGATGACCGGGTTTATGATATTAAAAACTATATTAAGCCGGGCAAACTGTGGGAAGCGTTTAGCAGTGAAGAGCGCTGTGTACTGCTGATTGACGAGATTGACAAGGCCGATATCGAGTTTCCAAACGACTTGCTGCATGAGCTGGATAAAATGTCCTTTTTCGTTTATGAAACTGGAGAAACCATTAGCGCAACGCAGCGTCCGATTGTGATCATCACTTCCAATAATGAAAAAGAACTGCCCGATGCTTTCTTGCGTCGCTGTTTCTTCCATTATATTGATTTCCCTGATGAAGCCACCATGCGCGACATCATCAATGTGCATTTCCCGAATATCTCCACGACTTTGGTGTCAGAAGCCTTACAGGTATTCTTTAAACTACGCCAGATTCCGGGCCTGAAAAAACCACCATCAACCTCTGAATTGATTGACTGGCTGAGCCTGTTAATGGCGGATGACATGCCGGACGATATTCTGCGTAATGCTGACAAAACCAAAGCCATTCCACCATTGTATGGCGCGCTGATTAAAAACGAGCAGGATGTTCAGTTACTGGAACGCTTAGCCTTTATGGCCCGTCGTTAAGGGAGTAATCGCCACATGTTTGTGCGATTGTTTTATACCTTAAGAAAATACGGCGTCCCGGTCACCACTCGTGAACTGATTGACCTGAACCGTGCAGTGGCAGAAAGTCTGGTCTTTGCCAATCAGGATGAGTTTTATCATCTGGCCAAAACCATTATGGTCAAGGATGAGCGCTTTTTTGACAAGTTCGACCGGGCCATGAAAGATTACTTTGATGGTATCTCTACCTTTGATCTGGATGAATTGCTCAATCAAGTCCATAAGCTGCCGAAAGACTGGTTTGATCTGGAGCTGCTGGAAAAGCATTTAACCCCGGAGCAGCGCGAAGAACTGAAAAAAGCCGGTTCATTGGAAGAGCTGATGAAAATGCTGGAAGAGCGTTTACGCGAACAGCATAAAAAGCATCAGGGCGGTAACCGCATGATTGGGACCGGTGGAACCTCGCCGTTTGGTGCCTATGGTGATCATCCTGAAGGGGTGCGTATAGGCGGGCCGGGCCGTAAACGTTCAGCGGTTAAAGTCTGGGAACAGCGTCAATACCGTAATCTGGATGACGACCAGCTGCTCGGTTCACGGCAAATGCAAATGGCGCTGCGCCGTCTGCGCAAGTTTGCCCGTCAGGGCGCGGCTGAAGAATTAGATGTCGATGGCACCATTCGTGAAACCGCCAAACAGGGTATTCTGGATGTGCAACTGGTACCCGAACGGCGTAACCGGGTTAAAGTGTTAATGCTGTTTGATGTCGGCGGCTCCATGGATGCGCACATCGCCCAGTGTGAAAAGCTGTTTAGTGCCGCCAAAACCGAATTTAAAACGCTGGAATATTTTTATTTTCATAACTGCCTGTACGACTATGTCTGGAAAGACAACGTGCGCCGTTCACACACTCGTATGAATACCTGGGACTTATTCAATACCTATGGACGCGACTATCGTGTGATTGTGGTCGGGGATGCCAGTATGGCACCTTATGAGCTGAATGCCGTTGGGGGTTCAGTGGAATATATGAATGATGAGGCCGGGCAGGTGTGGTTGCGCCGTTTACGCCAGCATTTTGATAAAACCGCCTGGCTGAACCCGGAACAAGAGCAATATTGGCACTACACCCAGACCATCGGTTTAATTCAGCAAATTTTTGAAAATCATATGTATCCCATGACGTTAAAGGGGATTGAAGATTTAACCCGTTATTTGGCGCGTTAAGCTTCATAAAATAGAAGGAATACTGCATGAACTCTCAGATGAATGGCGTTGCCTTACCCAATGAAGATGGCTTTTTTGGTGAATATGGCGGGCAGTTTATTCCACCGCATCTGAAAGCGGCGATGGATGATATTAAAGTGGCCTACGAAGAAATTCGTCAGACTCCGGAATTTCAGCAGGAACTGGCTGAGCTATTCGCACATTATGTAGGTCGTCCAAGTCCGCTATTTCATGCCAAGCGTTTATCTGAGCAGTTGGGCGGGGCACAAATCTATTTAAAACGTGAAGATTTAAACCACACTGGTGCACATAAAATTAACCATTGTTTAGGTGAAGCCTTGCTGGCCAAATATATGGGCAAAACCAAAGTCATTGCCGAAACTGGCGCTGGTCAGCATGGCGTGGCATTGGCAACCGCCTGTGCTCTGGTGGGTATTCCATGCGAAATTCACATGGGTCAGGTCGATATTGAGAAAGAACATCCAAATGTCGTAAAAATGAAAATTCTGGGCGCCAAGCTGATTTCCGTGACCCGCGGCACTGCAACCTTAAAAGATGCGGTAGACAGCGCCTTCGAAGAATACTTAAAAGATCCGAAAAACTATATTTATGCGATTGGTTCGGTGGTGGGACCGCATCCATTCCCGATGATGGTACGTGATTTCCAGGCCATTATTGGTGATGAAATTAAAGTTCAGGCGCAGGAACGTTTTGGTGCACAGCCGGATTATATTGTGGCTTGTGTCGGTGGTGGTTCTAATGCTGTGGGCGCTTTTACCGCGTTTCTGAATGATCCGGAAGTAAAACTGGTTGGTGTTGAGCCAGCCGGTCATGGCCTGAATACCGATATGCACTCTGCAACCCTCACCTTAGGTAAACCGGGTCAGTTACACGGTATGGCCTGTTATGTGCTGGAAGATGAGCAGGGTGAGCCACTCCCGGTACACTCGATTGCATCTGGGCTGGATTATCCGGGTGTAGGGCCACAGCACAGCTTCCTGAAAGATGCTGGTCGTGTCGAATATACCACTGCTACTGATCAGGAATGTTTGGACGCCTTTATTCAGCTATCACGGGTTGAAGGGATTGTGCCGGCACTGGAAAGCTCGCATGCGGTCGCATGGGCAATACGTGAAGCACCAAAAATGTCTAAAGATACTAATATTGTGGTAAACCTGTCCGGTCGCGGCGACAAAGATGCGGACTATGTGGCACACAAGCTAGGGCTGAATTAATCCTGTTTAGTCTCTTTTAAACGAGCAGTTTTAAAAAAGATCGTTTTTTAAAAGGCTAGCCATAAAAAAACTCTCCTGAAGGAGTAATGCCAGTCAGTTAAGAGATTGACTGGCTTTTTCTTGGGTATTTTTGAGGTTTTCCTTTTACAACCCTTGGATAACTCCTCACTCTTCTCTCAGGTATAACATACCGATTAGATTTCTCCATTA
>NZ_VPBA01000042.1:0-20568 GCF_013418945.1 Acinetobacter sp. YH12112
GTAACTGTCTGGACAACGCTTCAATGGAAAGCTTCTTTGGAATACTTAAATCAGAATGTTTCTATGGTGAGGAATTTAATTCAGTTGAAGAGTTGGAACAGACCGTGAAAGAATATATTCATTATTACAACCATGAACGAATCAAGGTTAAATTAAAAGGACTGAGTCCTGTAGAATACAGAACTCAGTCCTTAAAAGCTGCTTAATCAAACCGTCCAACTTATTGGGGTCAGATCATGATGCGGCTTTTTTAATTTCTGAATTGTTATATTTTATGAGGCTTCCTGGTAAATTCTGCCGCCAGGTAACTGACAAAAATACTGTTTTAAAGCATCCAGACAACGATGCACTTTCATTGGCTGCTGCTCACGTTTTGGCGTAATCGCATACAATGTAAAGGTCGGCAATTTCCATTCAGGTAATACTTCGACCAAAGAACCGTTAATTAAATCTTTTTGTACATCTAGATATAAAAGTCTCGCGATTCCGTGCCCTTGTAAACATAATGATTTGGCAATCAGAACATTATTTGTGGTGAGGCGAGAGCTCATGTCCAGTCCGACCACTTCACCCGTACTGGCGTGATGAAATGAAAAACTGGCATAATTTTTCATCAAATTTACTGGAATCAGGTCATGATTTTTTAAATCTTCAGGACGTGACACCGGTGTGGTCTGGTTCAGATAACTTGGTGATGCCACCAGAACCTGCTCAACGCGCGCCAGTGGCACTACATTCAGCTGACTATCTTCAATTTTTGAACTCATGCGCAAAGCAATATCAATCCGACCTTCAATCAGGTCAATAAACTGATTGTCCGCTTCGACATGTATGGCTAAGCCACGATGGGCTGACATCCAGTGCGACAATGCCGGAATGACATGATTCGCACCCAGTTCCGGGGTGGTTGCGATACGCAAATCACCTACCAGGTCATCGCGTAATTCATTAATGCGTATTTTACCACGCTCCGCAGCGGCGAGCATTTCCTGACAGCTGTGGAAAAAAGCTTGTCCAGCTTCAGTCAAACTCAGTTTTCGGGTGGAACGGTGTAACAGCGTTACTTCCATTTCATTTTCCAAAGAACGAATTTGCTGACTTACAGCACTTGTGGTGATACCGAGTTCACGCGCAGCGCCACTAAACGAGCTTTTTTCAACAACACAAGCAAATACACCCATTGCTCGAAGTTGATCTAACATAAATTTCCCTCTGAACTTATGAGATGCTCCTACCTTTGATAAAAGCAACTCATTGTATTATACGGTGAAATTTACGTTTTGCACTTAAAAAAATTAATTTATTGGTAAAACATTAGTCGGGTTGATCGGCTTGCCATCAAGGCGGACCTGGAATTCCAGCATGGTGCGGGTGGTGCCCGATGAGCCCATTTCGGCAATTTTCTGCCCTGCTGCTACATTTTGTCCACTATTCACGTTAAGTTTACTGTTATGTGCATAAGCCGTAATGTAGCCATTAATATGCTTAATTAACACCAGGTTACCGTATTCTTTCAGGCCATCTGCGGCATACACCACCTGCCCGTCTGCAGCTGCAAAGACCGGATCACCCACATTGCCGCCATAGCGAATCCCTTTCACATTCGACGCTAAATTGAAGTTCTCAATTACTGCACCATTGGATGGTTTCACCCAGCGTAAAGAACCTACGGTAGAGCTCACTGTCGGCGCCGGAGTAGTGGTTCGTGGTGTGGTTGTGGTCGTCGTGGTCACCGGTGCGGTCGGTGCTGGCGTAGTTTTTGGAATAGCAATGGTCTGACGCTGGATTGGTGCTGGCTGCGTTACCGGACGCGTCGTGGTGGTACGCGGTGCACTGCCACTTTTCAGACGAATCGACTGGCCCACATAAATCCGGTATGGCGCGGCAATATCGTTCATTTCCGCAATACTGAGATAACTTAAACCATAACGTGCTGCAATGCCGCTTAAAGTATCACCTGAGCGTACAGTATAGAAATTTGGCGCAGCCGCATAACGTGCAGAATTATGTACTTGAGGTTTAGACGCACAGCCACTGATGATGAGCGTAGAAATAACGGCTGTAGATACAAATAAAGTTTTCAACAATGTTGTCGGTGCTGCAAATAAACGACCGTGTGACACCAAAGGCATTAATCTTCCTCTCTACATCTTAAATGTAATTATTGAACTGCGCTAAGATTAACAAAAAAGCACCGAAAAAGAGTTTCAGACGGTACTTTTTCACAAAGTTATAACATTCTTTACAGGGCTGGACTCAAGCTGTCATGCAGATGCCCCAGAATATCGTAATTGGTCGCATCCATCTGAATTGGGGTGATGCTGACATAGCCATTGGCCACAGCAAAGAAGTCTGACTGGATTTCACCCACATCTTTACGCGGGTCTGCGACGGCTTCTCCGGCCAGTCCAATCCAGTACACCTGACGACCGCGCGGATCGACATGGCTGGTAATCGGTTTAGATTGACTGCGACGGCCCTGATAGGTAATTTTTGCGCCTTTTAATTCCGCCACATCTGGAATATTAATATTCAAAATGTGGCGTGGCGGCAAGGTTGGCAAGCCGTTGGCAATAAAATCATGCACCCACTGCGCGGCAACTGCATAATCGGCCGGATGCTGATAAGCTCGGACATTAGGGCCAGCCAGTGATACAGCTATGGCCGGCTGCGTCATTAAACGCCCTTCAAAAGCAGCACCAACGGTACCTGAATACAGTACATCATCACCCAGATTGGCGCCGCTGTTAATCCCGCTCACCACCAGATCAAATTCAAAATCAAACAGGCCATTCATAGATAAATAGACACAGTCTGCCGGAGTGCCATTCACCGCCCAGATATCTTCAGCAATCGGAATTGGACGTAAAGGACGATCTAAGGTCAAGGCACTGGAAAACCCGCTACGCTCACTTTCTGGCGCGACAATTACCACACGGCCCAAAGGTTTTAATGCGTGTGCAAGCGCCTGGATCCCTGGCGCAAAAACGCCATCATCATTGGCAATTAAGATATTCACAAATTTACTCTTCAAATTAAATAAATGACCGGTCAGCACATTTCATTGAAATATAATGAGAAGTATATATATTTAGTGTCGAACTTCCATCAATAAAAAGTGTGTATAACATGATTCGTCGCTTATCTGTACGTCGTTTACTGGGGCTTGGTTTTGCGGTAATTCTCTCTCAAGCGGTCAATGCTGAAGGCTTGACGGTAGAAGAAGCCAATACCATTGTGAAAGAAGACATTGCTGCCGCTCAGGTGATGGCTGAGGTTTGTCCGGCCATTATTGGCAAAAACGCCAAACTGGATAGCAATATTCAGGCTTTAATTGAAACTTACCTGGCAGACTTAAAAGGTCAGACTTTAAGCTACAGCGCACTGCAGGCCGATGCAGAATATAAAAACATTCTGATTGAAGCACGTGATGCTGCTAAAGAAACCACGGCAGATGAACAGAAAACTGTTTGTCAGGATGCTGCTGCAATCGAACTTTAGATTTGTACTGACGCACCATCTTCACATCAAGAGTAATCAGCATAGGTTGATTGCTCTTTTTTATTGCATTTCTGATTTGGCTTTTTAATTTTGGTTGTGTGTCAGCCTGCTCAGATACACTTCTTTTCTTTTCATTCTGTCAAAAATCATTAAGCTTATGGGCATGTGGTATTTTTAAGTTTTAGGTCTATTTTTTTATGTACACTTCCCAATTAAAAACGAAATCTTTGCAACTTCTGGCTGGTATCGCCATTACTTTGGGTTTGGGGCAAACCGCACTGGCACAGAATGAAAATATTGAAGTCACACCACTTCAAAAAGTCACCCAGCAGGAACTGGCAGCCATTTATGTATTATCTGAAGTGTGCCCAGCGTTAATTCAGGACAAAGACCAGACTAAATTTAATCAGGGCTATGCCAAACTGGCCAAAGAATATATGCCGGCAGAAAAAGATCCGGTTGCAGCTTTACAAGCCCTAAGCAAGCAAAAAAGTTTTAAGCCGATGCTGGTTGAAGCACAGGCCGATGCCAAAAAAGCGGGAAGCCAGAAAAATAAGGCCATTTGCCAGGAATTGACCGCGTACAGCAAATAAAACTATTTGGTTACAATACTTTTTCCGATAAGCCGATTTCTCCCATAGAAGTCGGCTTTGCTTTATCCTAAAATGCTAGCCTCTTTTGTGCATATATCAAGTATTGGAACACCTAGAATGACTCGAAAAAGCGCCCTTGCTGCCTTACTCCTCCTACCAAGCTTTTCTTATGCAGCAACTGTTTTATCCAATCCGCCAGAACTCAACAATAAATCTTATGTTTTAATGGATTATGAAACAGGGCAAATTCTTGCATCGAAAAATGAAAACGAAAAACTTGCCCCGGCGTCAATGACCAAAATGATGACCAGTTTCATCATTGAACAAAAACTATTGAAGGGCGAACTCACGGAAGATGAAAAAGTTCGTATGAACGAATCTGCATGGTGTCGTGGTAGTAGCACAGAATCATGTATGTATGTTCCGCTGAATGGCACTGCAACTGTACTTGAAATGCTGCGTGGAATTATTGTTCAGTCGGGTAATGATGCCTCTAAAGCCATGGCGGAACACATTGCCGGCAATGAAGGCACCTTCGCGCACATGATGAACGAAGAAGCCAAAAAAATTGGCATGACCAATACCCAGTTTATTAACTCGACCGGTATGCCAGCAGATGGCCATTATTCAACTGCCAAAGATATGGCAACCTTGGCCCAGCACATCATTAAAGACAGTTCTAAATACTATCCAATTTATTCAGAAAAAGAATTTACCTTTAATGGTATCCGTCAAGGCAACCGTAATGCCCTGCTCTATACAGACCCAAGTGTTGATGGTTTAAAAACCGGTCATACCAATGAAGCCGGCTACTGTTTAACGACTTCTGCAAAACGTGGCCCAACGCGTCTGATTTCCGTGATTTTTGGTGCGCCAACCATGCAGGAACGTGCGACACAAACACGTGAATTGCTGGCTTGGGGTTATGCCAACTTTGAAACCAAAAATGTACAGCCTGCAAATCAGGTCCTGGCCAAGTCTAAAGTCTGGTTTGGTCAGTCTGACGAAGTACAAATTGGTCTGGCTGAAAACTTTAATGTGACCATGCCTAAAGGCAAAGCCAATGAAATTAAAACGCAATTGGTGGTTCAGCCGAAATTGACTGCGCCGCTACAAAAAGGCCAGGTCATTGGTAAATATGTCGCAAGCTTAGATGGTAAAGTAATTGCTGAAAAACCACTGGTGGCTTTAAACGCAGTTGAAGAAGCTGGCTTCTTCTCGCGCCTCATTGACCATATCAAGCAGTTCTTTAGCAACCTGTTCTAAGTTTAAAGCACGACTTTAGACTTAAGTGAAGGCACTCATTCAGCGAATGGGTGCTTTTTCTTTTATACTATTGTCTTGATCATTCCACTTTTACGAGCAGATCACTATGAGTCAGAACATTCGTCCTTATTTAGATACCCATCCACAGATTGATGATTCCTGTTATATCGACCCGATGGGCGTGGTCATTGGTGATGTGGTGCTCGGCGAAAATGTCTCGGTTTGGCCGTTTGCCGTAATTCGTGGGGATGTTAACTCTATTCGTATTGGGAAAAATTCGAATGTACAGGATCATGCCATGCTGCATGTCAGCCATAAAAATGCCGATAAACCGGATGGCTCACCGCTGATTATTGGTGAAGATGTGACCATTGGCCATCATGTGACCTTGCATGGCTGCACAATTGGTAACCGTGTTCTGGTCGGAATTAACACCATTATTCTGGATGATGTGATTGTTGAAGATGATGTGATGATTGGTGCAGGTTCTTTAGTACCACCACGCAAGCGTTTAGAAAGTGGTTATTTATATGTTGGCAGTCCAGTGAAAAAAGTACGCCCACTGACTAATAAAGAAAAAGCGTTTTTGCCGTATTCAGCGCAGAATTATGTAAAGGTTTCGGGGAATTATAAGTAAAATTGGATTTCGCATAAGAGTTTTTATGTTAAATAACCGTAAACTTGATAGTATCCAGTTATATCTAGTTCCAAATTTTAAGTATTTTACTTGTTCTATCTCTGAATTTTTTCCCAAATAATTTGAAGTTATCACTTTCAAATCTAATTCTACCAGAAACGATATAAGGCGAAATTCTTAAATGGCTTGCCATATCAGAAATTCCTTTATCAGTATGAGGATAGTTATAAAATATGTTTGGTGCAAGTGAGCCTTCTCAGTTTCTTTTATAATGGATTCTTTATGAAGTTTTTTCTTATTTTTTTAATGTTTATTCCTTCCTTGGCTTTTTCTGAAAATGAAAAATTGAAGTTTGCTGTTCATGATTCTAGATTCTATCTGCAAGTTTTTTCTGATTCATCTAGACAGATTTACCTTATTAAAGATCTTTTTAAAGATCCTTCAGATGAGCCTTTTGTTGATTATACTCAACCGACTGGTTCAGGAGGTTTGCGTTTTTCATTAGTAATTGATGAGCTTGATGGATTGAAAACTAAAGAAAATTTTCATGTCTCACCTGCTTATTATATGACTCGAACTTATGAATATGATCGTATCCTTTCAGATATCTCTATTAACTGTGTTTCGAATGAATACCATATTAGGCATGAAACTTACTTTAAAAATTATGAAATAGTTGGCACCAATACTTTCGATAGCTATATTTCATGGCGTATTCCGGGAGATGATTTGAGTTTTACCATTCATGACGAACATGGCTTTAAAGAAACGTTTACTAAAGTTTGTTTAATGCAAAATGGTAATACCCCCATTTTTAATTGAATTAATTGTAGAAAATTTAAAGCCCTTGTTATTGTTTAAAAATAGGTGGACAACCATTTACTGACATATGATGTCGTTCATGATTATAAAAGTGCTGCCAGTTAGTTGTATACTCCTGCACTTCGCTCAGATCTCTTATACGAAGTCAAAAATGGGAGCCTAAGCTACCTTTTTATTGATGATTTTTTAATTCTTTGAGCATAGCATCCCGTAAGATTTCATTCATACGTGTTTGATAACCTTTTCCTTGTGCTTTGAACCAAGCAAGCACATCAGCATC
This sequence comes from Acinetobacter sp. YH12112, assembly GCF_013418945.1. NCBI lineage: Bacteria > Pseudomonadati > Pseudomonadota > Gammaproteobacteria > Moraxellales > Moraxellaceae > Acinetobacter > Acinetobacter sp. YH12112. The sequence continues at coordinate 7,100 of NZ_VPBA01000042.1, forward strand.
TAACCGAATTGAAGTTTGTTGCTTTACTGGGCGATAGAATTGATTATGGCGTACAGCATTGCTCCAGTCTGTAATTTCAGGAATATCTGATAAATCTAGCTGATCATCAGGAACCGTGCCTTTAGCAAGCAAGCGTTGAATTTCAGCATCTTGTTTGTCGCTGAATTTTTCATTCAGTTCTTTGCGTGAGTGTCTAACCATGCTCATATTTATCTCGCTCCGCTTTTATTACCTGTCTTGCACTAATAATGCTTATGATTTCACAGTCATCTTCATCAAAGATGGTTTGAGCTACTAAGAGCATTAGTACGCCTTTCCAATGGTTTGCCAACGTTCTTCACCATCGGTATGTCTGTCCTGGATTGAGATCCTTAATGGATCTTCAAAAACAAGGCTTGCCGTTTCGAAAGAGACATCGTGTTTTTTCTGATTCTTTCGATTCTTTGCCTCATCCCATTCGAAATACTGTTCCATAAAAAACATTCAAATTTGTATATACAATAATGTATCACAAAATTGTATCACTCAAGCTGAAAAGCGTAATTTTTAGTCAAAATTATTGGCAAGAACTATCAAAACCATTCATAAAAAAGCCGACTTGGAAACAAGTCGGCTTTTTGGGTTTTGCGTCCCAATTTTTATAGCATAACTTTTTGAAATATAAAACTATTTTTATATGCGTTTCGTATAACGGTCATTAAGTTAAACGAATTTATATAATTTACTTTCTACTCCATTCACGAGTTCCACTAATTTCTGACATTACATTCTCAAATTGAAAGTTAGGATCTAAATTAGGAGAATATTCTCCTCTATGATTTGCATAAACAAATTGCTGACAATCACAGTTATTTGCATCCTCACCACAATCCATACACTCCGCATTACAAGCATCTATCATTCTATCAATCCCTTCATGATGCTCATAACTATATGGAAAGTGACCATATCCTGTACTGCCACAGATTCTTCCATTAATAAAGTCATCGACATCATTTGTGTTATGTAAATCACAATTGAAGATAGCTGCAACTGGTCTTAGTACCACTCTTGAATAATCAAATTTATGGGACGGCATTTCAAAAAAATTTTCCCTTGTTTTTGATTTAAGCAGTGAAATGATAAATCACCATATATATCAATTAAGTGTTGATACCTAGTTTTATCCAGCTCTACATGTTTGAATGAATTATTCACAGCATCCAATAAAGAAAATTTATTATTGATATGAATACATCCATCTACAGCATATTTTTCATCAAAACTTCTAATGAAATTTTTTCTAGAAATATTTGAATGCTTTTGTGCAATGAAAACCATGTAATCAATTGCATGTGCAAGTATGGCATTGAATGAAAATGTATGATGAAGTTTTAATTTATTTTCATCTAAAAACTCAAAAAACTCTTGTGAGGCAGGAATAAGAACATCATTTTTATAAGATAAAAAGTACTTTGCATCTTCTTCACTAGATTTTGCATTATATATTCCAGTTTTTCTCAGTACTTTCATCTTCGATATTCAACATAGCAATTGCTCTTAATTCTTTAAATTATCTAAAATTAACATAATACAGGTTATACGAAATTATTTTTACTTCTCTTTTTAAATCAGCATATTAGCTCATACTAAGAAGTCAAAATCACCTGATTTGAACTTCTTTATGGATTTCTCATGTTCCACGCTCATTATTAAGTCCTTGTTTCACACAATTTTTTACTCAAACACAAAAAACATCTTCTCCAAAGAAATCCCCTTCCCTCATAGCCACACCCCCCTAAATTTTGTAGAATATGCGTTTTACCCCATGGTGCTTTTTTATGACCGCTTGGACTGCGCATGTGACTGTTGCCACCGTTGTTGAAAAAGACGGTAAATTTCTGTTCGTAGAAGAACAGACTGAAGGCGTTACACATACCGTCTTTAACCAGCCTGCAGGTCATGTAGAAGCCGGTGAAACCATTATTGAAGCAGCGGTTCGCGAAACCCTGGAAGAAACCGGATACGATGTACGTATTCAGGCTTTACTGGGCATTTATACCTATACTCCGCCCATGTTTCCAGATCGTACCTATTACCGTTTCTGCTTTCTGGCCGAAGCCATTCACCATCATGCAGATGCACAGCTAGACACTGGTATTCTCCGTGCTGTCTGGATGAGCCCGGATGAACTGCTTGAATCGGCCCGCGCCCGCAGTCCTTTGGTGATTAAAGCCGTACAGGATGCTCAGACCGGACAAAAATATCCTTTATCGCTCATTTACGAGCACCAAAATTCTCCCTTAATTCATAGTGTGGATGCCTAATCCTATGCAACAACGTGTCATCGTCGGTATGTCAGGTGGTGTAGATTCTTCTGTTTCTGCAGCACTCCTCCTTCAACAAGGTTATCAGGTTGAAGGATTGTTCATGAAAAACTGGGAAGAAGATGATGGCACGGAATACTGTACAGCCATGGAAGATCTGGCCGATGCCCAGGCCGTATGCGATAAAATTGGCATCAAACTGCACACCGCCAACTTTGCCATGGAATACTGGGATCGGGTTTTCGAGCACTTCTTGGCAGAATACGCCGCTGGCCGTACCCCTAACCCGGACATTCTGTGCAATAAAGAAATCAAATTCCGTGCGTTTTTAGATCATGCCATTAACCTGGGTGCTGACTTTATTGCCACAGGTCACTACTGCCGTCGTGGTGAAACCATGACCAACTCTAAAGGTGATCAATATGCACCTTTATTGCGTGGTGTCGACAACAACAAAGATCAGACTTACTTCCTGCATGCAGTACATGGTCGTGAAATTAACAAGACCCTGTTCCCTGTCGGTGAAATTGAAAAGCCACAAGTACGTAAAATTGCAGAAGAATTGGGCTTGGCGACTGCAAAGAAAAAAGACTCCACTGGTATCTGTTTTATTGGTGAACGCCGCTTTAATGACTTCTTAAAACAATATTTACCCGCACAACCCGGAAAAATCGTGCTGGAAGATGGCAAAGAGGTTGGTGAACATCACGGCTTAATGTACTATACGCTCGGTCAACGCGGTGGTATTGGTATTGGCGGCATGAAAGGTGCAGCTGAAGGTGCCTGGTTTGTACTGCATAAAGATGTAGCCGGCAATCGTCTGGTGGTTGGTCAAGGTCATGATCATCCACTGATGCAAAGCACGATTCTGTGGAGCGAATCCATTGACTGGGTCGCAGGTGAGCAGGATATTCCTGACACCGGTTTCCGCTGCACGGCAAAAACCCGCTATCGCCAACCTGACCAAGACTGCGTATTATTTAAAGATCCAGAAACACCAAATGGTGTACGTGTTGAATTTGATCAGCCACAACGTGCAGTAACACCAGGTCAAAGCGTGGTGTTCTACGCAGGTGAAGTGTGCTTAGGGGGTGGCGTGATCCATCATACCAATGCCCCTCACCCGGATTTTGTTTAAAGGATTGTTTCGGCATGACAGAGTTACCGTTTCAACAGCCTCGAACTCTGAATGTTCGCCAGAATCGTGCTTTGGCCCTCGCTGCTGTGTTTCAGGCCACGCAGCTGACCCATATGACCGCACTGACTGGCCGACAAAGTATTGGCGATAGCGGTAACTTTTATCTGGAGCGCCTGATTCAGGCCAGCCTGAATATCCGTCCAAGTAATAATCAGAGTGGCCAAACCTTAGACTTTTTTAGTCAGCTGGCCGATATCTCTCTTGGTTTAAAAACCCTCGAAAATAGCATTACCCATCCGTTTACCACATCACCCAAATCCAGATTACCGAAAATGTCCAATGCCAAGTTGCCAATGTCCTATGCCATGGCGCTGCTGCAACTGGAAAAGAAAGTCTATAGCAATCCGCAATTTGTTGAAATTATTGAACAATCCCAGCAAAAAATCTTAAAACAGCTGTCCTTTTTTGATAATAACTATTTACATCCAAGTATTCTCGCCAATCTTGCCCAAACCTATGTGGATACTGCCGGACAGATTAATCCGCGGATTATGGTGCGTGGCAATGCCGAGGCCTTTAAAGATTCTGCCCATACCAACCGTATTCGTGCCTCGCTATTTACCGGTCTGCAAATGGCGCATTTGTGGCGTCAACTCGGTGGCAGCTCATGGGCGATGATTTTTAGCAAACGCAAACTGCTTCAAGATATTCAAGATCTTGCCCGTTTACAGTATCAGGTGGTCTGATCTGTACGGACATTTGTTTTAGGTTTAGTTCCAAAGTTTAAGGAATCGTTATGAACGCTTTAACTGCACTTTCTCCATTAGATGGACGTTATGCGAGCAAATGTGATGCTCTTCGTCCTTTCCTTTCTGAGTTTGGTTTAATCCATGCTCGTGTGACTGTTGAAGTGCGTTGGTTACAAGCGCTTGCGAACCGTCCGGAAATTACTGAAGTCCCAGCTTTTTCTGCAGAAACCAATGCGGCCTTAGATGCGATTGTGGCGAATTTCTCTGAAGAAGATGCGAACCGCATTAAAGAGATTGAACGTACCACTAACCACGACGTTAAAGCGGTTGAATATTTCCTGAAAGAAAAAATCGCCAACATCGACGAGCTGAAAAATGCCGGTGAATTCATTCACTTTGCCTGTACTTCTGAAGACATCAACAACCTGTCACACGCCCTCATGCTAAAAAACGGCCGTGATGTACTGGTTGCATCTATGCAGCAAATCATTGACTCAATTGTGGCGCTGGCTGAAAAACATGCTGATCAACCGATGTTATCTCGTACTCATGGTCAAACAGCAAGCCCAACCACTTTGGGTAAAGAAATGGCTAACGTAGCGTACCGTTTAGCGCGTCAAATCAAGCAATTCAACAATGTTGAACTGCTGGGTAAAATCAACGGTGCAGTGGGTAACTACAATGCTCACCTGTCTGCGTATCCAGACATCAACTGGCCTGCACATTCACAAGCATTTGTTGAATCTTTAGGTTTAACTTTCAATCCGTACACCACGCAAATTGAACCGCATGACTATATGGCGGAACTGTTTGATGCGCTGCGTCGTTTCAACACCATCTTAATCGACTTTAACCGTGACGTTTGGGGTTATATCTCGCTGGGCTTCTTCAAACAAAAACTGAAAGAAGGCGAAGTCGGTTCTTCAACCATGCCGCACAAAGTCAACCCGATTGACTTCGAAAACTCTGAAGGTAACCTGGGTATTGCCAATGCGGTCCTGGCTCACCTGGGTGAGAAACTGCCAATTTCTCGCTGGCAGCGTGACTTAACCGACTCAACTGTACTTCGTAACATGGGTGTTGGTTTTGCACAAAGCTTGATCGCATTTGAAGCCTGCTTAAAAGGTATTGGTAAGCTGGAACTGAATGCTGACCGTATTCTTGAAGATCTGGACAATGCGCAAGAAGTATTGGCTGAACCGATTCAAACGGTTATGCGTCGTTACAACGTTGAAAAACCATACGAAAAATTAAAAGCGCTGACTCGCGGTCAAGCGATGACCCGCGACATGATGGTCAGCTTCGTCAACGGTAACGAATTAGAAGCTGTTCCTGCGGCAGATCGTGCACGTTTAGCTGAAATGACCCCTGCGTCTTACACCGGTAATGCCGCTGAACAGGCAAAACAAATTAAAGATTTGATTGCTAAAATCTAATGAAATGATTTGAGTTTTTCACAACATCTTCTTTCTTCCTCTGGAAGCAACATAAAGAGGGTGTAATTTTGAAAAACTCAGCATAAAAAAGCGAAGCTCCGGTTTCGCTTTTTTATTATGATAATTACAAATCCCAATCCTATAACCAGAATGATCGACTACCAATTACAAGCCAAACATTGGCTGATGCTGGTCCTGTTAGGCCTGACCATGCTGCTTGCCAGTATCAACCCGATGGAATTTTCAGCCTATGTGCTACATCAGGTTGGAACGATCCTCATGCTAATTGTGCTGCTATTGCTCTTCAAAAAAGTCGGTTTAAGCTTTTCGAGTTTTGTTTTCTATCTTATCTTTCTGTTGATTCATATTTTAGGCGCGCATTATCTCTATTCTTATGTGCCCTATAACGACTGGCTGCTGCAATACTTCGGCTTTGATTTAAATCAGTGGCTGGGCTGGGAACGCAATATGTATGATCGCTTTGTGCATTTTGCCTATGGCGTGCTGCTCTACCCGCTGTTTTTCCGCTTACATCGGCTCTGCTTTCCAAAAGCCAAAGACTTGGTGATTTTTCTGCTGGTCGTGCAATGGGTCATGAGCAGCAGTTTGATTTACGAATGGCTGGAATGGTTACTCGCGATTATCCTCTCTCCAGAAACGGCTGAAAATTATAATGGTCAGCAAGGTGATGTCTGGGATGCGCATAAAGATATGCTCCTGGCTACGCTCGGCGCGATTCTGGCAGGAAGCTGGAGCTTATACAAAGACAGAAAAAAAGCACTCGATTGAGTGCTTTTCATGTTTCAGAGCAAAATTGGATTAGAGCTTAGGATCGCGCATTTGAACCAGGTTGGCGCTGGCTTTGCTTAAAGTATCCATGACTTTATTCATGACCGCAGGCACCAGAGAATCGGCCACCTGTGCGGCTTGTAAGCCAAGTTTTTCGCCCAAGGTTGGCTTGCGACGGGTTTCAATCACATAAACATCATGCTGTGGCAATAACCCTAACAGGTATTCATCTGAGGTTTGCAGTTTATCGACCAGGTTCAGGTCGGAAGCATCCTGACCATACCAGTGTTCACCTGTGGCGACTTTTTCCACATTGAGCTGTGGACGGTATTTTTCAACAAAATGCTTGAACAGGCTGTGAGTTTGTTGCAGTTCTTCTTCAAACTTGGCCTTGCCTTCTTCGGTATTTTCACCAAACATGGTCACGGTGCGTTTGTATTGACCAGCCGTATACAGTTCAAAATCTATATTATGCTGTTTTAGCAAACGGTTAAAGTTTGGCACCTGTGCCACTACGCCAATTGAACCCACAATGGCAAACGGTGCAGAGATAATTTCATTGGCGATACAAGCCATCATATAGCCACCGCTGGCGGCGACCTTATCAACACAGATGGTCAAATGAAAACCGGCATCACGCAGACGCACCAATTGTGCAGCGGCTAAACCATAACCATGTACCATCCCGCCCGGACTTTCCAGACGCACCACCACGCGGTCACGTCCAGCTTTGGCGGTGGCCAGAATTAAGGTAATTTCTTCACGCAGATTCTCTACCGCAGAGGCGGCCATATCCCCTTTAAAATCGAGTACATAAATTTTCTGGTTATTCTTTTTACGCAGGCGTGCCTCTTTGGACAATTGCTGGCTAAATTGCAACAGCTCCAGTTTGGAGGCCGTGGTCTGCGCTATTTTTTTTCGTTGTTCGTTAATACGCGCATTTAAATGACGGATACGAATTTCGGCAGGTAGTTTTGGGGAATGAAATAACATATAAAAATCTGTTCTCAATTTTATTTTGGCTAAGCTTTAGATGAGGGCGGATATTTAGAATTCAATATTAGCGCATTTATTTGCTTAATTTAATCTACTTCAGTGTTAACCGGAGTGTCATTTTTGCAACAACTAAAAAATACAGCCCTGTTGAACAGAACGGGATTTTTAAAAGCTGGGAAAGCTCAACATTAAAACCACCAACTGGACAGCAGATAGAACGATTTGCGCAGGATTCAGCCTTTCAAACTGAAATCTATTTTGAGCTTTGTTTTAAGCGTGTTGATAGATGGATAATACACCAGATCCGCTATGACCCTCACCCTATCCCTTAACCAGAGCCATAAAAAAACCGCAAATATTGATTTGCGGTTTTTGTATATACAGCGGTTGGCAATTAACCAAAACGGCCTGTAATGTACGCTTCCGTTAATTGATGGTCTGGTTGAGTAAAGACCTTTTCAGTCGAGTTCACTTCAATCAGATCACCCAGGTGGAAGTATGCGGTACGGTCTGATACACGCGCTGCCTGTTGCATCGAGTGCGTAACAATCGCAATGGTGTACTGGGTAGACAGCTCAGAAATCAGTTCTTCAACTTTTGCAGTTGCAATCGGGTCCAGTGCGGAACATGGTTCATCCATCAGAATGACTTCTGGTGAAACCGCAATGGTACGCGCGATACATAAACGTTGCTGCTGACCACCTGACAGACCAGTACCTGGCTGGCTTAAACGGTCTTTGACTTCATCCCACAGACCCGCTTTACGCAGGCTGTTTTCAACAATTTCTTCAAGATCGTATTTGTCACGCGCCAAACCGTGCAGTTTCGGGCCGTAAGCCACGTTTTCAAAAATTGATTTCGGGAACGGGTTTGGCTTCTGGAACACCATACCCACCTGAGCACGTAGCAACACCACGTCCAGGTTCGGATCATAGATGTCCTGATTATCCAGCATGACTTTACCGGTAACGCGGCATGAATCAATGGTGTCATTCATACGGTTTAAGGTACGAAGGAAAGTCGATTTACCACAACCTGATGGACCAATGAAGGCAATGACTTCATTTTCATAAATGTTCAGGTCAATGCCTTTAATTGCTTCAGATTCACCATAGTACACATGAACATCGGAGGTGCTGAGTTTGACATTGTTCGATTTGGCTTCTTTTTTGCTCGCCGCCTGGGTATCAAACTGAGACACAAACGAAGTTGCAGGCTGTTTGTGTTCTTCGCCTTCGGTTGACGTAAATTGTGTTTGCTCTGGATTCACTGCTTTATCCTGTTCTAAGGAATTCGGTTTGTCTGTGCTTAATACAGTAGTCATATTTTGCCCTCAATTACCAACGTACTTCAAATTTCTTACGTAACCAGATCGCCAGACTGTTCAGGCCGATCATGAGTGCAAGAAGTACGATAATGGCGGCAGCGGTACGTCCTTCAAAGAAGTTACGCAATTCATTGCCCTGCCATAGGAAAATTTGTACCGGTAATGCGGTAGATTGATCAAATGGAGATGCCGGTACGCTCGCAACGAAGGCACTCATACCAATTAATAGAAGTGGTGCGGTTTCACCCAATGCTTGTGCAACACCAATAATCGCACCGGTTAAAATCCCTGGTAATGCCAGTGGCAATACATGATGGAATACGGTTTGTAGACGTGATGCACCCAAGCCCAATGCAGCCTGACGAATAGATGGCGGCACCGCTTTTAGTGAAGCACGTGTGGTAATAATTACGGTCGGTAAAGTCATTAAACTTAGAACCAGACCACCCACCAGTGGCGCAGATAACGGTAAATGCATCCAGCCAATGAAGATGGCAGCGCCCAACAGACCAAATACAATCGATGGAACTGCGGCCAGGTTGTTAATGTTCACTTCAATAATATCAGTAATGACATTTTTTGGTGCAAATTCTTCCAGGTAAATTGCAGATGCCACACCAATTGGAATCGAGATAAAGATCACGATCAGCATCATGAATAATGAACCCATGAAGGCACCGGCCAAACCTGAGGTTGCAGGCGAACTACGCGAGTCCGGGCTGACAAAGATATTGGTATTGAAAGTATTTTCCATAATACCTTGGGCTTTCAGGTCATCTGCCAGCTGGCGGATTTCCGGGCTCAGCTGCTGCTGTTCTGCCGGTAGGTCACGGTCGATATTGCCCGCAAGCCATACATCTACATTGGCATCGGCCAGAATTTTCACTTCTTTGGTTTGACCAATCAGTGATGGATCTGCCAGCACCATATCACGTAAGCGATAGGCTTCAGAACTGGTGTACATGTAGCCTAAATCATCACGCTTGGCTTCAAGCGCCGCATCTTTAGCGACGATACCGTTAACGATAAGTGCATCCCAATCAACCATCCCCATTTCAGTCTGCCAGGCAATCATACGGTCATTAAATTGTGCCGGAGATTCACCTGCCTGCTGTTTTGGCTGGGCGCCCACATTAATAATGCTTGGGTCAAAGTAGACTGGCACTGCCATACTGCTTTGCCAGAATGCCGGTAAACCTTTGGCCAGAATACTGCCGAACAGTAACACGACAAAGAATAAACCTGCCAGTACCGAGGCCAGACCAAACATGCGGAAAGTGCTTTCTTTACGATGGCGTTTTGCTAACGAGCTTTCAATTTTCTGTTTACGTTGTGCGCGTAATTCAGCGGCCGCCCGTGGATCAAGCGGTTGTTGATCCATTGAAGTAGTATTTGAAGTACTCATTAGTCGTATTGCTCACGATATTTACGCACGATGTAAAGTGCCACAATGTTCAAACACAGGGTAATAACAAACAGGGTTAAACCTAATGCGAACGCCACCAATGCCTGCGGACTTGCGAAGTCGGTATCACCGGTTAACTGGTTAACAATCGTCATGGTCACGGTTGCAACCGCTTCTAGCGGGTTGGCATGTAACAACGGACTGTTACCTGCGGCCAGAACCACAATCATGGTTTCACCAATTGCACGAGATGCAGCCAGCAAGAAGGCACCGATAATCCCTGGCAAGGCAGCCGGCATCACCACTTTACGAATGGTTTCCGACTTAGTCGCACCCAGACCCAATGAACCATCACGTAGAGCACGTGGTACCTGGGTAATGATGTCATCAGATAAAGACGATACAAATGGAATGATCATGATGCCCATTACCAGACCGGCAGTTAAAGCACTGGTGGCATTGATATCAATACCCAGCAGTGCACCGGCACTTTTCAGGAATGGACCAATAATCATTAAGGCAAATACACCATATACAATGGTCGGAATACCGGCCAACACTTCAATGGTTGGTTTTGCCCAAGAACGGAATTTCGGAGATGCATACTCTGCCAGGTAAATGGCAATCATCAGACCAATAGGTACTGCAACCAGCAATGCAATCGCACTGACCAGCAAGGTTCCCCATAACAGCGGTAACAGGCCATATTCACCATCGGCACTACCGGTGGTACTAAAACCTGGGTTCCACTGGGTACCAAAGAAGAAGTCCATTGGGCTGACGAAGCTAAAGAAGCGCATGGCTTCCCCGAACATCGACATCACGATACCAACGGTGGTCAGAATGGCCACACCAGAACAGAGGGCTAAAGAAATGTTAATGATCTTTTCAACCTGGTTACGGGCACGGTACTGTTGAGAGACACGTTTTTTCGCCCATAGCAAACCAATTAACGCTGCACAAATCACAACGGCCAGTTTGATATAAGAACCAATGGTTTCAAATTTTGCTAATTGTTCAGCAGCTGCCAGTTCATAGGCGGCTGGTGTATCAGTGACACCAAAGCCAGAAGCCAGTGCTTGCACACGGTCTACCAGAACGCTGGTGCTGGCTGCATTCAGGTTGGCAGCAACATCTGCCGGTACATGACTCAGTACTACCTGTTCCAAAATGGTTGGCTCAACCAGATTCCAAACAATCAAAATTAAAAAAGCAGGGATCGCACACCACAACGCCACCAACGCACCATAATAACCAGGGCGTGAGTGCAACATTGCAGAATTATTTCCCTTACCTGCTAGGTTACGGCTTTTGCTTAACCCGATTTGATAGGCTATGGCAATAATTGCCAGTAACAAACCTATGAGTAGCAGATTCATGTATTCTCCACCGTTTTTTCAATTTTCATTATTTGAAAAAACATTTCTCTTCGCAAAAAGCTGATGGCAGGAAACCCTGCCATCAGCTGTTTTAACCACAATTATTTAACAGCTTTACCTGCTTTGAAGTTCGCCAGGATTTGCGCACGTTCTTTGTCAGATAAAGAGATCAGACCTGCTTTGTCTAACTTAGAACCTTTACCAGATACTTTCTTGCTTAAGAAGAATTCTGTGTACTGTTGTAAGCCTTTGATTGATTTCAGGTGCTCACCTTTCACGTAGAAGAACAATGGACGTGAAACAGGATAAGAACCGTTCAGAATTGTTTGCTCAGATGGCGCAACGTTGTTTACAGTTGCAACACGTAGCTTGTCACGGTTTTGGTCATAGAAACCTAGACCGAATACACCTACTGCACTTGGAGAAGTTCTTAAACGTGCCAGTGTTTCAGTGTAGTCACCAGCGATTTCAATCACACGGCCATCTTTACGGAAAGTTGTACATGCTTTTTTCTTCGCATCTTTGTCTAATGCTTTGATTGCTGCATAAGCTTCACAACCTGCATCAACCATTTTCTCCTGGAACACTTCACGTGTACCGTGGTTAGATGCTGGAATTACCAGAGTAATTGGTTCATTTGGAAGTGATTTGTCAATCTGGTTCCAACGTGTATATGGGTTAGCAACCATTTTACCTTTCGATGGAAGCTCAGCAGCCAAAGCAGCAAATACATGGTAAGGTTTTAATTTATAAGCAGCTTTGTTTGAGTTTGACGCGAATACGATACCGTCATAACCAATTTTAACTTCTAAGATCTGGTTCACGCCTGCTTTTTTACATGCAGCGATTTCTGAATCTTTAATTTGACGAGATGAGTTTGCGATATCAATTGTGTTATCGCCCACACCGTTACAGAATTGTTTCAAACCACCTGAAGAACCGCCAGAACCAACAACAGGCGCTTTGAATTGTGGGAATGTGTTACCGAACTCTTCTGCTACAATACTTGCGTATGGCAATACTGTAGAAGAACCAGCGATTTGGATGGTGTCACGAGCTGCGTTCGCAGTTGTTGCTACAGCTGCCCCAGATAGTGCTAATGCAAGTGCGATATTGGTAAAGCGCATTCTGTTCTCTCTCAATTTATGCAAATTCGGAGTACGCCACTTTTTATTAAGTTTTGTACTTATTTCGTTATGTGCATTGTGAGTTTAAAATATGACAATAAAGTTACACCTTTATGACACTTTAATGATGTTTTATTTTGCAGCTTGTTTTTATAGTTTCTAGAAGCCTGCTTTATATCAAAATATTAATTTAAGATAATGATTTTAATAATATTTCACTACCTTATTAAAATTTCGAAAGATGTCTAAAAAAATATGAAAGCGCTGTAAAAATATGACAAAATGCCAATCCAGCACCGGTTCACTTTCTTACAATTGTCATAATTCTCTCTGGTTGATGACAATCACCCGATATTCTATAAAAAGCGAAATTGATTGTTTTTCTTAAACTTAATATATTCATCTGTTGCCTGAAACACACGCTCTCAGCCAATTGATCACTTCACTGTACTCAGCCACTTTATTCACTTCTATCCCCTTCTTTGGCCCATTTAGCTTGTTAACAGATGCCTGAGCACTCATCTTCACTTTTTCAATTCAATGACCCGAGATAAAAAAAGAGGCCCTGTAGGCCATTGCTGTCCCACAATTTTTCACAAGAGGAAGCTCATTTGAGCTTCCTCTTGTTTTATGGGTATTTTATCGGGTGAAAATAAAGCTTTTAAAGTTCTTCTTTCAAACAAATTCACATGAATTATTCTGAGTAAACGTTGAACTGTCCAACCTGTTTTTCCTAAATGTCGAGCGAAACTCACCAATAAATAGGCGATCATCGCAATCCAGATTTGTGTCTGAATTGCGTTCCTGCTGCGGCCTA
>NZ_VPBA01000043.1:0-20347 GCF_013418945.1 Acinetobacter sp. YH12112
GTGTACATAGTGCATTGGGTTATGTATCGCCTTTTGATTTTGAAGCAATGTACTATGATAAGATTAACCCGTTAGGTCAGGTGGCCTAACTTAAATAAAAAGTCTCCGACAAACCCGGTACGGTTCACCCTATGAACGATTAAAAGAAAAATTATGTTAATATCTTGGTGTCAGTGGAAGTACTGGTATTCACATGTCCCCTTGTCCGTTATAGGTCATTCGTCTTATGCCGCCTCCCTGATGCTCGCGTCACGGAGGCGATTTTATTAAACGCTAATGGGACAGTAGCGGTTTTGAAAGTGCCTGGAAATTATTGTACTTCTGGCGGGAAACCATCTTCATTCAGCGCCGCCACCAGCTGATCTACGCTGGCACTGCTGTCAACGGTCACGATTTTACTGTCCAGATCAATGTCAACTTTGGCATTCGGGTCCACATCCTGAATGGTGGCTGTTACACCGCGGGCACAGCCGCCGCAAGTCATATTGGCAATATGCAGTTTCATTAAGATGCTCCATGAGTCATGTGAAGATGCTTTCAGTTTAAAGTTTGTCATGATGGGAAGGTCAAGCCAAATTTTTATGCGCAGAGACTTGACCTTCCCATGATGTCAATCTGTATGCTGTAAGAAAGTCTGGGTATTGGCCGAGGTAGGGCATGAGCATCTCCAATTCATCTGCTGTTTTTCGTGAAACATTGTCTATTCAGGGCATGACCTGTGCTTCATGTGTAGGCCGGGTGGAAAAAGCCTTAAAAAAAGTAGATGGGGTCGAGCAGGCCAATGTTAATCTGGCCACCGAACAGGCCGTGGTCGAATCTTCTGTACCACTTGATCGGGCTGCTTTGGTCAAAGCCATCGAGCGCGCCGGTTATGATGTGGTCGTCGCGGCACCCATCGAATTGTCGATTGATGGCATGACCTGTGCCTCCTGCGTGGCGCGGGTAGAAAAAGCCCTGAAAAAAGTGCCGGGGGTGCAGCAGGCTAATGTCAATCTGGCCACTGAGCAGGCCTGGGTCGAAGCCGATACTACGGTCAGTGCCGATAAACTGATTCAGGCCATCCGTAAGGCTGGTTATGATGCCCAGCTACAGACCACGACCACCACTGAACAGGCGGATCAGAAAGCCAGCGAGCAGCAGCAACTAAAACGTGATCTGATGATTTCCCTGGTGCTGGCCATTCCGGTATTTGTGCTGGAAATGGGCTCGCATTTAATTCCGGCTTTTCATATGTGGGTCATGCATCAGATCGGGCAGATGCCGAGCTGGCTGTTGCAGTTCGTGTTGACCACGCTGGTATTGCTATTTCCGGGCCGGCGTTTTTATCAAAAAGGCATTCCGGCCTTGCTGCGTTTCGCGCCGGATATGAACTCGCTGGTGGCAGTCGGAACCCTGGCCGCATACAGCTTTTCGGTGGTGGCGACTTTTATGCCACAGCTGTTACCGGAAGGCACGGTCAATGTCTATTTTGAAGCTGCCGCGGTGATTGTCAGCCTGATTCTGCTGGGTCGCTATTTTGAAGCCAAAGCCAAAGGCCGTACTTCGCAGGCAATTCAGCACCTGATCGGCATGCAGCCAAAAACTGCCCGCATTGTACGCAATGGCCAAAGTGTGGAAGTGCCGCTGGCTGAAGTCAGCTCGGGTATGCAGGTTGATATCCGCCCGGGAGAGCGGATTCCTGTGGATGGGGAAGTGCTGGAGGGCCGTAGTTATGTCGATGAATCCATGATTAGCGGAGAGCCGCTGCCAGTAGAGAAAATGGCAGGCAGCGCCGTGGTGGGCGGCACCATCAACCAGAATGGCAGTCTGAGCATCCGCGCAACTGCGGTGGGGGCAGATTCGGTGCTGGCGCAAATTATCCGCATGGTCGAGCAGGCGCAAGGCTCCAAACTGCCCATTCAGGCGCTGGTCGATAAAGTCACCATGTGGTTTGTGCCAGCCGTAATGCTAATGGCTGTGCTGACCTTTCTGGTCTGGCTGATTTTTGGTCCTGAACCGGCGCTGACCTTTGGTCTGGTCAATGCTGTAGCGGTGCTGATTATTGCCTGTCCATGTGCTATGGGGCTGGCCACTCCAACCTCGATTATGGTCGGCACTGGACGTGGGGCAGAAATGGGCATTCTGTTCCGTAAAGGCGAAGCCTTGCAGCTGTTACAGGAAGCGCAGGTGGTGGCGGTAGATAAAACCGGCACCTTAACCGAAGGCAAGCCGCAACTGACCGATTTTCATGTACAGGCCGGTTTTGAGCAGACGCAATTATTAAGCTGGGTGGCGGCGGTAGAAGCCAAGTCGGAGCATCCGATTGCCTTTGCTATTGTCGAAGCCGCGCAGCAACAAGGCTTATCTTTACCAGCTGTGAGCGATTTTGATTCGATTGTCGGGTCCGGCGTAAAAGGGCAGGTCAATGGTCAATGGCTGCATATTGGGGCTGACCGTTATATGCATCAGCTGGGTTTAAGTACCACAGCCTTTGATCAGGTTGCGGCACGTTTGGGTCAGGAAGGAAAAACACCACTGTATGTGGCGGTAGAGGATCAACTGGCGGCCATCATTGCCGTGGCCGATCCAATCAAAGACAGCACCTTTGCTGCGATTGAAGCGCTGCATCAATTAGGTGTTAAAGTGGCGATGATCACCGGTGATAACCGGCATACTGCTGAAGCGATTGCCCGGCAGCTAAAAATTGATACCGTGGTTGCCGAAGTCCTGCCGGAAGGCAAAGTCGATAGCGTACGTGAATTGCAGCAGCAATATGGCCGTCTGGCCTTTGTCGGCGATGGGATTAATGATGCCCCGGCGCTGGCACAGGCCGATGTCGGGCTGGCCATTGGCACCGGTACCGATGTAGCCATTGAAGCCGCCGATGTGGTGCTGATGTCCGGCAGTTTAAAAGGCATTCCCAATGCGATTGCTTTAAGTCAGGCCACTATCCGCAATATCCGCCAGAACCTGTTTTGGGCCTTTGTTTATAACGTGGCCTTAATTCCGATTGCCGCCGGCGTGCTGTATCCGCTGTGGGGCATTTTACTGTCGCCGATGTTTGCTGCAGGCGCAATGGCACTGTCATCCGTGTTTGTGCTGGGCAATGCTTTACGCCTGAAGCGCTTTGCCGCGCCGCTGCAATAGCCGTTGGCGTCAGGACATTTTCGGTTTAAGATCGGAGGCAGGTCTTAAACCGCCGTATTGAGCGAGAAGCATGTGAATATTGGTCAAGCCGCAAAGCAGTCGGGCATCTCTGCCAAAATGATCCGTTATTATGAAAGTATCGGCCTGCTCACGGCTGCCCAGCGCAGTGCTGCTGGTTATCGGGTCTATTCCGAGCAGGATTTAAAAACCCTGAATTTTATTCGTCATGCCCGCGAGCTGGGCTTTTCTACCGAGCAAATGAAAGAACTGATTTCGCTGTGGAAAAATAGCGGTCGCCAGAGTGCAGAAGTGAAAGCGCTGACCTTAAAACATATTGATGAGCTGAACCAGAAAATCCAGCGTTTACAGGACATGGTCAATTTGTTGCAGCAATCTGCGCAGCATTGTCAGGGCAATCACAGCGCGGAATGTGCCATTCTGGACCAGATTGAAAAAGGCGGATAAGCCAGTAAGCAGCAGGAATCGAATTGCAGGAGGATGAATCAATGCAGATTCATCCTCCTTTTTTATGCTTTATTTACGGATTTGAATGGCAAACTGAATCACATGCGACTTCCCCTGATGCAGCTGTCCTTCATGACGTTCCACTTCACCGACAAAGAAATGCAGCAGATGATCCTGCTGGAAGATCTCTAGAAAATCACGTGGATCATACAGCATGTCAGGATTGCCCGGGCCACCGGTGGCATAGGCCAGTTGTGCTTTGGAATAGACCTCGCCAATGAACCAGCCACCGGATTTCAGGCTATGACGCACGCCGTGCAGTAATTTCTGCTGGGTCGGCTGATTGACATGACCAAACACGCAAATCGCATGCTGAAACTGGTTTTCCGGCCATTCTACCTGACTTAAATCCACCGCGGCGGTGTCCAAGGTCAGCTGTTTGGCCTGGGCATGTTTTTGGGCTTTTTCAAGCGCAACAGTCGAATAATCCCAGAGTAGTCCGGCAAACGGCAGTTGCTGTTCACGGGCGCGCTCGGCCAGATAAATCAGGTTACGGCCTTCACCTTCAGCAATGCCCAGCGTAGCGCCAGAAATCGCTAACTGCTGGGCCATCTGCTGAATAAAAACGTTGGCCGCTTCGCCATATAAATGATCGGTGCTGTGGTAGCGTTCATCCCATGGATTGCTAAAGCGAGGTGTCATATGCAGGCCCTTCATTGGTTAAAAATAAACGGGGGAGAAGATTAAGACTGGCCTTGACTATAACATATTATAAAAACATATATTGTTTTATTCGGCTTCGGCAAGTTGTATTTGGGTGAAGCCTGATGGGCCGGCTTTGCTGCGGTTAATATTCAGTGTATTTACTGCAATAGCGCTTCATCCGCAGGGCCTTCAGGCGTTATCATGGACAGATCAAAGCATTGGATTGCCTTATGAAAATTATTGCCGATGAAAATCTGGCCTTTACCGATTATTTTTTTGCCGAGTTTGGTGAAATCTCCCATCGTCCGGGCCGGACCTTAACTGCGCAGGACCTGCACGATACCGAAGCCTTACTGGTGCGCTCGGTAACCAAGGTCAATGCCGAACTGATCCAGCACAGCAAGCTGCGTTTTGTGGGCAGTGCCACCATTGGTACCGATCATCTGGATATTGCCGCGCTGGAACAGCAGCAGATTCGCTGGTCCAATGCCGCCGGCTGTAATGCACAGGCGGTTGCCGAATATGTGATTACCGCCTTACTGCATGTGCGTCCAGCCTTACTGGAAGCAGGCCAGCAGTTCTGTCTGGGCATTATCGGACTGGGCAATGTCGGTTCGCGTCTGGCGGTAATGGCGGAACTGCTGGGCTGGAAAGTGGTGGCTTATGATCCTTTGGTGCAACGTGAAAGTGTGCAGCAACTGGCATTGGCAGACGTATTGGCTCAGGCCGATGCCATTTCGATTCATGTGCCGCTGACCAAAACCGGTCCGTATCCGACCTATCATCTGTTCAATGCCGAAACCCTGGCCCAGATGAAGCCGGATGCAATTTTAATTAACTCAGCGCGTGGTCCAGTGGTGGCAGAGCAGGCATTAATGACCGATATCCAGCAGACCGGGCGTGCGGTGGTGCTGGATGTATTTGAGCATGAACCGGAAATTTCTGCCGAATTATTACATCTGGTCACGTTGGTAACGCCGCATATTGCCGGTTACAGTCTGGAAGGCAAAGCCCGCGGCACACAAATGATTTATGTCGCTTTTTGTGAAGTCTTTGGGCAAGTGGCACATAAACGCTTTGAAAACCAGTTGCCGCCGTGCAGCGATTATTTTAGTGGTCAGCCGTTAAAAGCCGCACTGCAACAGCATCTGCCACAGATGTATGATATTGCCGCCGATGACGCCAAATTACGTGCCTGCTTAAAAGACGGCAAGGTCGATCAGCAGGCCTTTGACCATTTACGCAAGACTTATCCGCTGCGCCGTGAATGGGCTGCGCATGGAGGGCCAGCCGCATGAGCCTGAACTATCAGCCGACCTGTAGTCTTGAGGCTATGCGCGCCCGCGCCAAGATGTACGCCCAGATTCGCCAGTTTTTTGCTGAGCGCGAAGTGCTGGAAGTGGAAACGCCTATTTTGTCGCAGGCCGGTGTCACCGATGTACATTTAAGCTCGGTACAGGCCAAGCGTCATGTATTGGGCCAGCAGCAGACGCATTATCTGCAAACTTCGCCTGAATTTGCCATGAAACGCCTGCTGGCCAGTGGCAGTGGCCCGATTTACCAGATCTGCAAGGTGTTTCGTGATGATGAGCATGGCCGCAAACACAATAGCGAATTTACCATGCTGGAATGGTATCGCCCGGGTTTTAGCCTGAAAGAGCTGATGTTTGAAGTCACCGATTTACTCAATCTGATCTTGGCACAGCGTTTTGGTGAAGTACGTCCAACGGTACTGAGTTATAAACATGCTTTTATGGATCGGCTGGATCTGAATCCGCTGCAAGCGACATTGCAGGAACTGAAAGCCTGCTGTCAGCGTGTCGGGCTAAGCCTCGATTTAGGTGATGATCGTCTGGGCTATATCGACCTGTTGTTCTCGCATATGGTTGAGCCTAGTCTGGGCTTTGATACGCCGGTATTCCTGACTGATTTCCCGCCGGAACTGGCCTCACTGGCCAAAACTCGTGTCGATGAAGATGGCGAACTGGTTGCCGCCCGTTTTGAGCTGTACATTGAAGGGCTGGAACTGGCCAATGCCTATGATGAACTGGCTGATGCCGAGGTGCTCCGTGGCCGTTTTGAAGCCGACAATCAGGAGCGGGAAAAACTGGGCTTGCATGTGATGCCACTTGATGAATATCTGCTCAGTGCCTTGCCTCAGATGCCGCCATGTTCAGGTATTGCGCTGGGTATTGACCGTTTATTGATGGTTGCCACCCAGCAGATGCGTTTGGAACAGGTAATTACTTTTCCGGCCGAGCAGTCTTAAGGCGGCTTCATCCAGATCAGCACAGGGGGATGATTCATCCCTGATCAACAAAAATACCCGTGTATAGCACGGGTATTTTTAATTTTATGACTCAATTTTAGCTTGCGGCGGTATATTCTGCTTTCAGCACTTCAATGGCTTTAATGCGGCGCTGAATCAGCATTTCACCAATATCGGGGCCTTTAATCTCAGGTGGTAAATCCTGCGCTTTAATGCCGCGCACCACCTGCATGGCTTTTAGCACATAATCGGCCTGCGGATAGTCCCGATCTTCCATGCCTAAACGGCCACGCGAATCACATTCACAGGCCTGAACAAAGGCTTCTACCCGTTCCGGGCGACGCAACACATCCAGACGCTGTAGCAGACGCCATAAGGTGCCCGGTTTCAAGGTCAGGGCCTGATGGCATTTTAAATGTTCCTTGCACACCGCCAGTGCCAGCTGTTTGGTATAGGTCGGCACTTTCAGGCGGTCACACAGGTCAGTAACCGGCTGAATACCACGTTCTTCATGCATGATATGACGCGGTAATTCATCGGCTGGGGTCAGGGCCTTGCCCAAGTCGTGCACCAGCACGGCAAAACGCACATCCAGACTGTAATTCTGGCGGCAGGCCTGTTGCAGGGACATTAAGGTATGCACGCCGCAGTCAATTTCCGGATGATATTCCGGGCGCTGTGGAATCCCAAACAGGGCATCAATTTCCGGGAACAAGGCTTTTAAGGCACCGCAGCGACGCAGCACTTCAAAGTATTCATCGGCATGATCTTCCTGCAAGGCGCGTGCAGTTTCTTTCCAGACCCGTTCCGGGGTTAAGGTATCCAGCTCGCCAGATGCTGCCAGCGTGCGCATCAGGGTCAGGGTGTCATCGGCCACACGAAAGCCCAGCGCTTTATAACGCGCAGCAAAACGGGCAATTCTGAGTACACGTAATGGGTCTTCAACAAAGGCGTCGGAAACATGACGCAGCACTTTTTGCGCCAGATCCTGCTGTCCACCATAAGGATCATAGACCTGGCCGTTTTCATCCATGGCCATGGCATTAATGGTCAGGTCACGACGGATTAAATCTTCTTCCAGCGTGACATTGGGTGCAGTATAAAACTCGAAACCATGATAGCCCTGACCGGCTTTACGTTCGGTACGGGCCAGTGCATATTCTTCTTTTGATTCAGGATGTAAAAACACAGGGAAGTCTTTGCCCACGGGCTGATAGCCTTGGGCCAGAAGCTGTTCGGGTGTTGCCCCGACAACCACATAATCTTTTTCGTGATAGGGGTGCCCCAGCAAATGATCTCGCACCGCACCGCCTACTAAATAAACTTGCATGAAAAAACCTCTATTCTTGAGGTCATCATGCAACAGAATAGAGGTTTTCTCAAGTCAGAATGCCGAGCTTTTCACTCGGCATTCAGTTTTTATAGCGCGTCTTGTTCCGCTTGCTGAATTTCTGCCACGGTTAACGCAGTCATATTCACCACACGACGGGTGGTCGCTGTTGGCGTTAAAATATGTACCGGTTTCGCTGCGCCCAGCAAAATTGGACCAATGGTCACGTTGCTGCCTGAAGTCGATTTCAACAGGTTAAACGAAATATTGGCTGCATCCAGGTTCGGCATAATCAGCAGGTTAGCTGAACCTTTGAAGCGTGAGTTCGGGAATGCGAAATGGCGAATATTTTCGTCCAGTGCCGCATCACCATGCATTTCACCTTCC
The DNA here is from genome assembly GCF_013418945.1 of Acinetobacter sp. YH12112. Classification (NCBI taxonomy): domain Bacteria; kingdom Pseudomonadati; phylum Pseudomonadota; class Gammaproteobacteria; order Moraxellales; family Moraxellaceae; genus Acinetobacter; species Acinetobacter sp. YH12112. Next base: position 8,283 of record NZ_VPBA01000043.1, read on the forward strand.
ACTTCAAGTTCTGGTGCAATCTCAGACAGAATATCAAACACTTTACGCATTTTTTGCGCGCTGGCATCGTTCTGGTCTGAACCAAAGCTTGAATGCGACAGCAGGGCAATACGTGGTGTTACACCAAAACGGCGTACTTCTTCAGCGGCCAGAATGGTCATTTCAGCCAGCTGTTCAGCTGTCGGATTACGGTTGATGTAAGTGTCGGCAATAAACAGGTTACGATCTTCCAGCATCAGCGCATTCAGAGTGAAGAAAGTATTGTGACCTTCTTTCAGACCAATAATATTGCTGACGAAGTCTAAGTGAATGTCGTAGCTTGAATAAGTACCACATAACATACCGTCAGCCAGACCGTGTTTCACCAGCATTGCGGCAATTAGAGTCGAACGGCGACGTGCTTCACGCTGCGCATATTCAGGCGTTACACCTTTACGCTGCATGATGCTGTAGTAATCATCAGCGAATTTTTCGTAATCCGGGTTTTTCTCCTGGTCAACAATAGTGATATTCACACCATGTTCCAGACGTAAGCCCAGTTTCTTGATATTCGCTTCAATAACCGCGGTACGACCCACCAGAATCGGTTGTGCCAGACCTTCGTCCACTGCAATTTGTACTGCACGTAAAACGCGTAAGTCTTCGCCTTCTGCATAGGCAATGCGTTTCGGATCGGTTTTCGCCTGCGCAAAAATTGGTTTCATCATAAACGCAGAGTTATATACAAACTCTGACAGACGTTGATGATAAGCCGAGAAGTCCTGAATTGGACGTGTTGCCACGCCTGAATCCATCGCTGCTTTGGCAACCGCTGGAGCAATTTCAAGAATCAGACGCTGATCAAGCGGACGTGGAATTAAATAGTCACGACCAAATGAAGCAGATTTCTCACCATAGGATGCCGCATCTGCTTCTATGTGCGCCATACGTGCAATCGCGTGTACGCAGGCAATTTTCATTTCTTCGTTAATGGTGGTTGCACCGACATCTAGCGCACCACGGAAGATGTACGGGAAGCACAGCGCGTTATTCACCTGGTTCGGATAGTCGGAACGGCCGGTTGCCATAATTACATCATCACGTACTTCGTGGGCATGTTCAGGCAGAATTTCCGGGTCCGGGTTAGCCAGAGCGAAGATGATTGGATTAGCCGCCATCTGCTTGACCATTTCTTTGGTCAGAATACCGGCAGCAGAGAGACCGAGGAACATATCGGCACCGGCAATTACATCGGCCAGTTGGGTTGCTTCAATATCCTGTACGTAGCGTTTTTTCGACTCGTCCAGACCTTCACGTTTGGTGGTCAATAGACCGCGTGAGTCCGCCACAATAATATTTTCTTTTTTCGCACCCAGGGCACAAAGCAGGTCCAGGCACGACAGGGCAGCAGCACCGGCACCTGAAGCCACAATCTTGATTTCGGCAATGTTTTTGCCGTTCAGTTGTAGCGCATTCAGCAGCGCAGAACCGACGATAATTGACGTACCATGCTGGTCATCATGGAACACCGGAATGTTCATGCGTTCACGCAGTTTTTGCTCAATGTAGAAGCATTCTGGTGCCTTGATGTCTTCAAGGTTAATCCCGCCAAAGGTTGGTTCGAGTGCAGCAACGATATCAACGATTTTGTCTGGATCATTTTCAGCGATTTCAATGTCAAATACATCGACGCCGGCGAATTTCTTGAACAGAACGCCTTTACCTTCCATAACCGGTTTAGACGCTAAAGGACCGATGTTCCCTAAACCTAGTACAGCGGTACCGTTACTCACCACGGCAACCAGGTTGCCACGTGCTGTATACAGTGCTGCAGTAGAAGGATCTCGTTCAATCTCTAAACATGGTGCCGCGACACCAGGTGAGTATGCAAGCGCTAAGTCACGTTGGTTGACCAGCTGCTTACTTGGGGTAACGCTGATTTTACCTGGAGTAGGAAATTCGTGATAATACAAAGCCTGCTGTTTTAATGATTGATCGTCCATCTGAATCTCGTATGTTACTGTGTCCAGCGATGCTGGCGGTTTGTGCTAAATCTGCTCGAATATACCATTACTTACGCACTAAGCACAGTCAAAGCTGCGCATTTTTAGAACAAACTTAGAAGTTTAAGCTATAGATTAAGATTCACTAACAATAAGTAGTGTCTGCATTTTTTCACTCAGGAAGCGGGTCGCATCCTGTTGTGGCAGCGGTTTGGAGAATAAAAAGCCCTGGGCGATGTCGCAATCGAGCTTTCTGAGGTACTGAAGTTGATGTTCAGTTTCAATACCTTCAGCGACAATGGTCATGCCCATGGCTTTGCCCATGGCAATCATGGCACTGACAATGGCTTCCTGCTTGCTGTGGCCAATCTTGGACACAAAGCTGCGGTCGATCTTTAAAACATCTATAGGAAAATCGGTTAAGTAAGAGAGGGAAGAATAACCGGTACCAAAATCATCCAGCGAAATATGAATATGGCGCTTCTTGATTTCTTCCAGAATATATTTGACCTCGTCGGTATTTTCCAGCAACGACGATTCAGTAATTTCCAGTTCCAGGCTTTCACCGGAAATATGATAGGTATTGAGCGCCTCATCAATATCTTCCAGCAAATGTCCGCGTTGTAGCTGCTGCGCCACAATATTGACCGAAACCCGGATGTTATCAAAGCCCAGTGCCTGCCAGTCCCGAATCTGCTTGGCGGTTTGCTGAATTACGATATGGCCAATCTCTGAAATCAGGCTGGTTTGCTCGGCAATTGGAATAAATAAGCCGGGTGGAATCAGGCCTTTTTCCGGATGGTTCCAGCGTACCAAGGCTTCAAAACCGGAGACCTGCTGATCATGGAAATTGATTTTTGGCTGGTAATAGACGATCAGCTCATCATTTTTAATGGCCTGACGTAAATCGCGCTCAATGTGCACGTCCTGCTCTAACAGCTTGGTGGTTTCCAGCGAATAGTATTTGGTGGTATTGCCACCCAGACGCTTGGCTTCCGACAGCGCCTGTTCGGCACAGTTGTTTAAATAATCCAGCTGCCGGCCATGTTCAGGATATAAAGACACGCCCATCGACAGGGTAATAATATGGTCCTGACCCTGGATATTAAACGGCGCCGAGAAGGCTTTGGTAATACGTTCGCAATGCTGCTGCACCGATGGGCGAATATGTGACAGCTCATAAATAATGGCAAAGTCATCGCCATTTAAATGCGCCACCAACAGCGCTTCGGCATTAATGAGGCGTAAACGCTGTGCCACCTGTCTTAGCAGTTCATCGCCGCCATTATGGCTTAAATATTCATTCAGCACCCGGAACCGGTCGATGTTCAGGCGAATCACCGCCAGCTGTTTAATCGAATCCTGATGGGACACCAGATACTGATGCAGCTGATAGTTATAATAAAACCGGTTAGGCAGATCGGTCAGCGTGTCATAATTTTCCAGATAGGACAGGCGCTGTTCCTGCCGGCGGCGCTCGGTTAAATCCGAGACAATCCCGACATAATGGGTAGAGCGGTTCTGCTCATTGCTGACGGTATTCATGTGCAGGCGGATGGTCAGCTCTTTGCCCGACAGGTATTTTTCATCCATTTCGCCATCATATTCGCCTTCTTTGAGCAGTTGCTTGACAATGGCATTGTGCATACTGCGGTGCCGTGATTTGTAATTGCTGGCAATATCAAACAGATGTTTGCCAATAATCTGCTCGCGACTAAAGCCGGTCAGCTGTTCAAAGCACGGATTGACCTCAATATAACGCAGGTCCTCATTCAGAATAAAAATCCCTTCTGCTGCCTGCTGTAGTACGCTGGCGGTCAGTTTCAGGCGTTCCTGATCAGTTTTTTCCTGATGGATGTCACGGCGGATACCGACCATGCGTAATGGACGCCGGGTTTCGGGGTCACGCTCAATCACACGGCCAACATCATGTACCCAGACCCATTTGCCATTGCTTTGCTGTACCCGGTAGGTCACTTCATAGCGGTCGGTCTGGCCACGCAGATGCTGCTTCATGGTGTTACGAAAATGCGCCAGATCATCCGGGTGAATCAGTTGCTGCAGTTTGTGATGATGGGCTTTGGAGCCGGACATTTTCAGCTGCTGGTGTTCATTGGTCAGGGTAATCAGGCGATGCTTGATGTCCCAATCCCATGGTTTTAACCCGGCCACTTCATGCGCCAGCACCAGATTGGCCTGTTGATCTTGCAGGGCTTTATGGATTTGCTCCAGATCAAAGGTCCGCTCTTTCACTTTCTGTTCCAGCATCTGGTTATTAAACTGCAACTGCTGCTCAATGTCTTTGGAGCGGTTCATTTCCGTTTGCAGTTGCTGGCATAGCTGGTCGGTCCAGGCCACTTGCTGTTCGGCCTGTTTTTTCAGCTGATTATTCTTGAAATAGACGCTAGATAGCCGGCGATGCATGTGCATGGAGGTATTGGCACAAATCAGCAGACAGATTAAGGCAAAGTTGGTGGCCAGATAAAACAGCGGTTCGGTGTTGCTGTTAAAGAACAGTGGGGAAATTAAATACGGCACAATGGCCGGAATAAATACCAGCGAAAAATAGCTCAGGCGCTGGGTTAAAAAGGTGAGGGCAAAGGTCTGGCTAATAATCACCAGCAAAGCCGCCAGAATAATGGCCTGATAGGTGCTCATCTCCAGACTGTACTTCGGCAGGAAATAGTACAGCAGGGCAATGCCAATACCAAGGCTAATGCCCACCAGCAGGCATACCAGCTTGATCCAGCGATGTGCCATTTGAATACTGTATTGACCGGGCTTAAAGCGCATTTCATTAAAGAACAGGCAGCCGGCCAGCCCCAGTTCACTCAGCAGGAACCAGGCATTAAACGCGAAAGTTGAAAAATTAAAAGAGTAGTGAAAAATAAAATAAATATAAAAACAGAGAATGAGGATGCTCAGCAAAAAGAAGCGCATCAGCCGGATTGTATTGGTGATTTGGGCAGCATACAAATACTGCTCCATGAGCTCATCCTGATGGTCTGACATATATCCCCAAAACCCTATAAATTACAGAGTATGTAAAAATCCATTTTATTTTATGAATAACCTGATATTAGGTGAAATTGTAAAATAATATTTTGAGATTAGTCAGTAAACTTTAAAAAAGCAATCATCTGACTCAGCATTCAGCTAAAAATAAGACGAATTACACGCTGAAGTTAAAATTTAAAATAGAAAGTGCGACCACAGGCGCAGTTTCAGTTCTTAACACGCGCTCGCCTATACACCAGTTCACAAAACCTTTCGTATTTGCGCTACTGATTTCGGCCTCGCTCAGGCCGCCTTCAGGCCCAATTAACAGGGCAAGTTCTGGCGTGGCATTGTGTAAGACATTCACTTCATCTTTGTTGGGTGCTAATACCAGTTTGGTGGCTGGCAGATCGGTATCGAGCCATTTTTCCAGCGACATCGGCGGGAGAATTTTAGGCACAATATTCAGACCACATTGCTCACAAGCAGCAATGGCGATACCTTGCCAGTGATCCAGTTTTTTCTGGTCACGGTCGTATTTCAGACGCATTTCGCAGCGTTCAGAGGTGAGGAGCTGAATCTCGGAAACGCCGAGTTCCACAGCTTTTTGAATGGCATAATCCATCCGGTCGCCCTTACTCATGACCTGACCGAGCAGGGCCTTGAATTTAGGTGTACGGTTGCCCGGATTAAAGCTGTTGACCATCACCGTTGCTGTTTTTTTCTGGACGTCGGTAAGGGTCACTTCATATTCGCCACCTTGTCCATTGAACAGGGTGGCTGTGTCGCCCACTTGTGCGCGCAGTACTTTACACCAATGGTGAAACACGGTTTCGGTCAGCGCGAGCTGCGTATCAACCGTTAATTCAGCTTCAATATAAAAACGTGGCATAAAGTACAACTCGCAAAAAAGAAATTAGGCTAAACCAAGATCAGTCACAAGCTGACGGGTAGGCTCGGTATTGTTCATGGTGTAGAAATGCAGACTTGGCGCACCACCTGCAATCAGGCGTTCACAGAATTTCAGCACCACTTCATGACCAAAGGCTTTAATCGATGCCGTGTCATCACCATATGTCGCCAGTTGCTTGCGAATCCAGCGTGGAATTTCAGCACCAGTACTATCGGCAAAGCGAATCAGGTTGCTGGCATTGGTAATTGGCATAATACCCGGCGCCACCGGAATATTGACACCGGCTTGCTGAATACGCTCAACAAAGTAGAAGTAGGCATCCGGATTGAAAAAGAATTGCGTTAAGGCTGCATTGGCGCCGGCATTTACTTTTTCAACAAAATGCTGAATATCTTTATCAAAGCTTTCCGCTTGTGGGTGCATTTCCGGATAGGCAGCCACTTCAATATGGAAATGATCACCGGAATGTTCACGAATAAAGCGAACTAAATCCTGTGCATAAGGAAGTTCACCTAAGCCCACTTGACCAGATGGTAAGTCACCACGTAGTGCGACAATACGGTGAATGCCTTGCGCTTTATAGATATCAAGCAATTCAGCAATGCGTGCTTTGTCATCACCGATACAAGAGAGGTGAGGAGCTACAGGCGTGCCTTTGCCATTAAAATCTGCAATAGTAGAGAGCGTACGTTCACGTGTTGAACCACCTGCACCATACGTTACAGAGAAAAATTCTGGATTGAGTAACTGTAGTTCTTGGTGAACAACTTTTAGTTTTTCCGCACCTGCATCAGTTTTGGTTGGGAAAAACTCAAAAGAAATCGGAATCTGTTTAGACATGTTGAAATCCTTTTTTATAAATACTTATATTTAATAGATTACCCTCATCCTAACCTTCTCCCAGAGGGAGAAGGGACTTTCTTTGTGATTGTTAAAGTCTTTAAGACTCACCCTCTAACAATTTTCAAAGTGGAAGTCTCCCTCTCCTTATAGGAGAGGGTTGGGGAGAGGTGAAAATAAAAAATTAGTATTTATAAGCATCCGATTTAAACGGACCTTCAACAGAGACACCAAGATAGTCTGCTTGTTCTTGTGTCAATTGAGTGAGAACACCACCGAAACCTGCAACCATTGCTGCTGCAACTTCTTCGTCCAATTTCTTAGGTAGGAGTTCAACACGGATTTTCGCAGCTTTTTCAGCTTCAGGAAGATCAGCAAATTTCTCAGCGAACAAGTGCATTTGACCTAAAACCTGGTTGGCAAATGAACCGTCCATCACGCGTGATGGGTGACCTGTTGCGTTACCCAGGTTCACTAAACGACCTTCAGACAGCAGGATCAGGTAATCGTTTTCATTTTCTGAACGATACACCTGGTGAACTTGAGGTTTCACTTCAACCCACTTGTAACCACGTAGGTAGTTGGTGTCGATTTCAGTGTCAAAGTGACCGATGTTACATACAACAGCACCTGCTTTTAATGTATCCAGCATGGCAGCGTCACAAACGTGGTAGTTACCCGTTGTTGTTACGATCAGGTCAGTGTTTAAAAGAAGGTCAGCGTTAACGTCTTCTTTCTTGCCGGTTTGAACACCATTTTTGTATGGAGAAACCACTTCATAACCGTCCATGCAGGCTTGCATTGCACAGATAGGATCGATTTCAGAAACACGTACGATCATGCCTTCTTGACGAAGTGATTGCGCAGAACCTTTACCTACGTCACCGTAACCAATGACCAGCGCACGACGACCAGATAAAAGCATATCGGTTGCACGTTTGATGGCATCGTTGAGTGAGTGACGGCAACCGTATTTGTTGTCGTTTTTAGACTTGGTTACTGAATCGTTTACATTGATTGCAGGTACTTTCAGAGAACCGTCTTTCCACATTTCAAGCAGACGTTGTACACCTGTGGTGGTTTCTTCAGTAATACCGTGGATTTTCGCCAAAACTTCTGGGTATTTTTCGTGAACAAGTGCAGTTAAGTCACCGCCATCGTCCAGAATCATGTTGGCATCCCAAGGCGTGCCATTCACGTTAATTTGTTGCTCTAAGCACCACATGTATTCTTCTTCAGTTTCACCTTTCCAAGCGAACACAGGAACACCAGACGCAGCAATGGCAGCAGCAGCGTGGTCTTGAGTCGAGAAGATGTTACAAGAGGTCCAGCGTACTTCAGCGCCAAGTTCAACCAAAGTTTCGATCAGAACAGCTGTTTGGATTGTCATGTGGATACAACCCAGGATTTTAGCGCCAGCAAGTGGTTTAGCCGCAGAGTAGCGTTTACGCAGACCCATCAGGGCTGGCATTTCAGCTTCTGCAAGTTTGATTTCTTTACGACCGAAGTCTGCTAAAGTGATGTCTGCTACTTTGTAATCAGTAAATGAAGCATTAACCGCGTTCATCACGATCTCCTTAATAAAAACAATTGATCATTCAGTTCGCGGATGCCGTTGTTGATCAAAGCGGATGTTTGACCGATGGTCGAGCCTAGCGCTTTTACATTTCGTACCTGTAAAACGTCGCAGCATCCCTCGACTAGCGCAGTATTGTACTTGGAAATTGCCCAGAGTTCCAATCTGAAATTGTTGAATATCTGGCTAAACTGTTCCGGTTTCTCGCTGTAGTGTTCTTTGATCTCCAAAACAATTAAAAATTCCGGCTAATCCAGCGCCTATCTCCATGCATCAATATAAAAAAGCCCATCATCTGATGAGGTTTTGATCGGGTTGAATGGGTTAATCGGCAGCTTTGGCTTTTTCGGCCCAGTAATCTGCCTGTGCTTCATTAATCTCGACCCCCAGGCCATGTTCATAAATACAAGCCAAATCACGCATGGCCTGTGCATCGCCCAGTTCAGCGGCTTGCTGAACCAAATTTACCGAGGTCGGAATATCTTTTTCTACCACATTCCCACGACGATAATAGCCAGCCAGCTCCAGAATTGCGCCTGCATGTTTCTGTTCGCTTGCCTGTTTCAACCAGTAATAGGCTAACTCAAAGTGAGTTTTGGAATCTTCAGGATCATTTTCCTGCACGTCTTTGGCATAAACGGTGTAGCCTTCGCCCAACCAGTACATGGCTTCCAAATGACCATTTTCAGCAGCTTTTAAGGCCCATTCTTCAGCCAGCAGGTTGTCATCTTCATGCTCGCTTTGCATATACAATTCAGCCAGCTCAAACTGGGCATCGGCTTGGCCTGCAAGCGCACGGTTAATCAGGGCGGGAGGAACAGTGATGGCGTCCGACATGGTCATATCCAGAAAATATTTGCTATAAGCCTAAAAGGTCTGCCGGAAAAAAGCCAATCTGAAATGAAATGTTTTGAGTCATAGTGCAAAATTGCTCACTAAATTGTGGTAATTTTCAACTTTTAAAATATCAAGTATAGTGCAAATGACTATATAAAACTACATCAATAGCCTTGTATTTTAACCCTAAATTCTCCGAAGATAAGATTTTAAATAGTTATAAAATGGAGTTTCCATGCAGCTCACTAAAACCTGTCTTAGCTTGGGGTTAGCCATGAGTATCTCTCAGTTTTCTTTTGCAGACTGGGTGGATGATGCCGCTACAAAAGTCGAGCAGCATACCATTCAATTGTGTCATCATATTCACGCCAATCCTGAACTTGGCAATATGGAATTTAAAACGTCGGAACTGGTGCAAAAAGAATTACGCTCTTACGGCATTGAAGTGAAAAAAGGCTTTGCCAAAACCGGTGTGATTGGCGTATTAAAAGGTGCAAAACCGGGCCCGATTATGGCCTTACGTGCCGATATAGATGCCTTACCGATGGAAGAAAAAGCCCAGGTACCTTTTGCCAGTAAAGCCAAAGGTATTTATTAGGGCGCAGAAACACCGGTTGCGCATGCCTGCGGACATGATACCCACACTGCCATGCTATTAGGTGCGGTCAAGGCACTGGCAGAGAATAAAGATAAAATTGCCGGAACCGTGGTCTTTGTATTCCAGCCTGCGGAAGAAGGTGGTGCCGATATTGATAACTTCCTGAATGGTGATCAGGTCGGTGCACGTAAAATGATTGCCGATGGCGCACTGAATAATCCAAAACCTGAAGGGATTTTTGGGATGCACGTGATGATGGCGGGTATGCCAAGTGGCAATATCTTCTATAAAGATGGTGTGGCTTTAAACAGTGCCGATGGAATCCGCGTGACTTTAACCGGGTCAGCAGGTACATGGTTGCATGCCGTGGAAAGGACGTGATTCTATTGTCGCCGCGGCCGATATTATCCAGAATTTACAGACTATGGTGTCTCGTCATGCTGACTTGAGTAAAGGCATGGGCGTGGTCAGTATCGGGCAGATTCAGGGTGGTACCAGTGGTAATATCTTGCCTGAACAGGTTTCGATGATCGGAACCATTCGTTCCAATCATGAAGATATCCGTCAAAGCATCTACAAAAACCTGCCAACCATGATTGATCACACCGCGCAAGCCAATGATGTAAAAGCCAAAGTGGAAATTTCACCGTATGCGCCGGTCACCACCAATGATAAAACCTTAACTGAATTGATGGCGCCATCTTTAATTCAGGCCGCGGGTGCAGGTAAGGCGCATGTTTTAGAACATAACCAGAGCGCCAGTGAAGACTTTTCTTATTATGGCCAGCTGATGCCATCTTTATTTGTATTCCTGGGTGCGACACCAGCTGATCAGGATATGAGTAAAGCCGCACCGAACCATAACCCGTACTTTATTGTCGATGATAAAACCTTAAAAACCGGGGTAGAGTCGCATATGCGTTTTATTCTGGATTATCCAAAAGTTGCCAGCCAGGTACAAAGTGCATGGAAGGCTAAAAAATAATGGTCTTGACCCTATAAAACTCAAGAGAAAAACGGAGCAAATCGGCTCCGTTTTTTATGGCTCATAGATAGAACAATCAAATATCCGCTTTGAAATATAAAATTGAGCAGGAGAGAGTTAGGTAATAACGATGGAAGTTTAACGGAACCCATATATCAAAATAGCCTAAGTTATTTAATCTATTTTACCTCTCAGAACCTGATCATGCGTTAATTATAAAATGAAGATTTATTCCTTGTTTGCGTCTGTTATGACTTAGAGAGAAAACCAGGATAAGGGAGTTTTTGATTTATCAGAGGATGGATAACAGCAGTCGATGTAAACCAATTCATCTTTAATTTAAATTACTTACAAAAATAGAGTTGAGCGGAGCCGTAGCATTTTTTAAGTTAGACCCATACAACGGAACAAAAAAAGAGAAGAAAAAAATGGTGAACTTTCTAACCGCAGAAGATGCAAAAGTGCTTTCGGCGCATGCCAATCTGGACATCAACCTGTATAAAGCGCGTTTAGCCAGTTTAATTGAAGAGAATGCCAAGCAGGGCAACACTGCAGTATTTACGGTATTGCCCAAACATTTGCCTTTGGAAGAAATTCGCAATCTCTCTGCCGAACTGACCCAGCTTGGTTATCAGGTACGTTTTGAAGTCAGTGAATTCTTTTACAGCTTTAATGTGTACTGGATTTAAACCCGTTCGAAATTTACGAGTTGGCCTGATAGTCCTGAATGACTTCTAACGCCGCACGGAAGGCCTCTTGCGTAGCCGGTGCGCCGCAATAGGGCAGGCTATGTAGCAGCACTTCCTGAATTTCTTCCACTGTCGCGCCATTATTTAAAGCCCCGCGTACATGACCTTTTAATTCAGTCGGGCTTTTGAGCGCAGTTAAAAAGGCAATTGTCACCAGTGAACGATATTTGCGCGGCAATACATCTTCACGTTGCCAGGTAGAACCCCAGGCATGTTCATTAATCCAGTCCTGCAAAGGCTGGGTAAACGGCACAGTATTGTCCTGCGCACGTTTCACAAAACTTTCACCCATGACTTCGGTACGTACTTTTAAACCATTGTCATAATCTTGTTGTGACATCTTGTTTCCCTCAATATTGTTTTCGATGTAGCTTAACGGCTTATGCAGTCTATACTATTGGAAGATGGTCGTAGAATGCCTGTCAGAAGTGTCATTTCCAGTCCATAAAAAAGTGGCCCAAAAGCCACTGCTGTCCCATAGTTTGCTTTAAATAAAAAAACCTGAGTCCTAACAGTTAAAATATGAGTGTAAACAAACACTTTAACGACCAGGATTCAGGTTTTGTCACATCAGAATACCGTATTTCA
>NZ_VPBA01000044.1:0-19774 GCF_013418945.1 Acinetobacter sp. YH12112
CATGAAATACGGTATTCTGATGTGACAAAACCTGAATCCTGGTCGTTAAAGTGTTTGTTTACACTCATATTTTAACTGTTAGGACTCAGGTTTTTTTATTTAAAGCAAACTATGGGACAGCAGTGGACTTCACGTCCGCTTTTTTATTGGATGCAGATTGCTATTTTTCTTCAGTTGGGTGCAGTTCACGGCGCATCCGAATATGCGGAATGCCACAGTCCAGATATTCCTCACCTTCGACCTGAAAACCAAGCTGCTGATAAAAACCGGTGGCATAGACTTGTGCTGATAACACCAGAAAAGGACGCTGCTCCTGCTGGGCCTGCTGAATAATGGCTTCCATCACTTTCTTGCCCAGACCTAAACCTCTGTAAGACTTTAAGACCGCAACCCGGCCAATGCTATGGTTGGAGAGCAAACGTGCGGTAGCGATTGGCTGCTGCTGTGCATACGCGACAAAATGTAGCGCTACTGCATCCTCCTGATCCCATTCATCTTCCGGGGCAATTGCCTGCTCCTGAATAAAAACCGCTTCACGAATTACTTTGGCATCGGCCTGCAAGTCCTGCCAGCTGCCGGCATGAATACTGATCTGGCTCATTGTTTTATCCTTAACATTTACGTCCGATATCCTGCTGGTCCCACTGATCATTCAGCAATAGCTCCAGCGAATGTTTCTGAATGCCATAGAGTTCTTTTAAGGCCTGAATCTGGGCCAGCACCGCCGCATCTGGCGCAGTATAGTCTTTGCGTTTGGTGGCCAGAATCATCTTGTTTTTGCTGGTATGTTCCAGTGACACAAACTCAAACACCTTGGTTTCATAGCCATAGGCTTTCAGCAATAAGGCCCGGATGGTATCGGTGAGCATTTCCGCCTGCTGTCCGGCATGGATTCCAAAGTGCAGCATCGGTTGCAGCACTTTGGGTGCCTGTAACTGCGGACGCAATTCTTTATGGCAACACGGCGCACACATAATCATTTGTGCATTCAGGCGAATGCCGGTGTGAATGGCAAAGTCGGTGGCGACATCACAGGCATGCAAGGCAATCATCACATCCAGCTGTTCCGGTGCATAGGTACGGACATCGCCCTGGAAAAAGTCCAGTTGCTGAAAGCCGGAATCTTGCGCCACCTGCTGGCAGAACGCGACCATTTTCGGATTCAGTTCCACACCGGTCACATACGGCGTCTGCTGATGCTTGGCCAGATAGTCATACAGGGCAAAAGTTAAATAGCCTTTACCGGAACCAAAATCGACAATATGCAAGGGCTGATCTTGAGTGTTGAGCTGCTCCACCGCCCCGGAGAAAATTTCCACAAATTTATTAATCTGTTTCCATTTTCGCGCCATGCTCGGAATGATCTGGCCATGCTGATCGGTAATGCTTAAATGCTGCAAAAATGGGCTGTCCTGTTCGACATAACGCTGTTTGCTGCGGTCATGACCTTGCGTAACAGTTGCCGGTGCAACCTCAGCTTTTTTCTTGTTCACCATCAGCATGGCTTTTTTCTTGTTCTTTTTCAGCTGCAGGTCTTCATCCAGGGTCAATAAATTGGCCTGTTTGCAGCAGCCTAGCAGCGCGCTGACCTGAGCCACTGCCTCAGTGAGCGGATAGTTTTTGGTGACATCCTGGGTTTTATATCGGTACACACAGTTCAGTACAGCTTCATTTTGTAAAGAAATGACCCGGAAGGTCATTTTTTCCAGCTGTTCAAGTTCGCCTTTGTACTGACTCAGAATTAAACGCTCAAAACGCTGTGTTTCAATGGCTTGCTGAAATGTATCTAGAAATTGTTGTTCCGGATTGGGAGAAGTCGCCAATTGAGACATGAGTAAAACCTGAAATGAATTGCAGCTAAAGTGTAAAGCGTCTTACGCGAAATGCAAAATTGAATTACTATACATTCGTATATTTTAATTATAACGATCCCACGCTTATGAATGCACCCTTGGCACCCGACTACGATCCGGTTGAAGAACGAATGAACTTCATCAGCCATGCCATAGGCGCGGCTTTGGCGCTGGTGGCCGGTATTTTTTTAGTGATTAAAGGCAGTTATTTAAGTATTGGCCCTTGGATCGGGCTGTGGGTCTATGCGCTGAGTATGTTCCTATTGTTTTCGGCGTCCAGTCTGTACCATTATGCCGACAGCCCACAGCGCCGCGGCTGGTATAAAAAGCTCGATCACACCGCCATCTATTATTTAATTGCTGGCACCTATACCCCTTTTCTGTCTATCGCCATTCCTACTGCCAAAGCGCAATATCTGTTAATTGCACTGTGGATTATTGCCCTGATTGGCACTGTATTTAAGCTGGTTTTCATCAACCGGTTTCAGAAAATTTCACTGATTGCCTATCTGGTGATGGGCTGGTTAGCACTTCTGGTGATTGATGATATGCAACGCTTTTTAAGTCCACCTGCGCTAACTTTTTTATTGATTGGTGGAATTTCTTATACGATTGGTGCATTGTTTTATGCGTTAAAACGGGTAAGATACACACACGCTATCTGGCATATTTTTGTATTGATCGGGGCAGGATCACATTTTCTGTCTATCTATCTGTACGTGATTTAATTGTTTTGATTCTCCATTTCAGTGACCCTGAGCGCGTTGAATCGAAACGATTGCCGTTGTTTTTTTAAGAAATTACGCCTTTTTTAAAAAGATTACGCTTGTAAAACTAATTTTTTATTTTTAATAAGTGTAAGGTCATTCATGGCGTCATCAACTTCTGCTGCAATCAATGAAGAAGCAGCACCAACGAACTCAAAATTTCGTGTCCTCACCGCGAGTCTGGTAGGCACTACCATCGAATTCTTCGATTTTTATATTTATGCGACTGCTGCGGTCATTATTTTCCCGTACCTGTTCTTCCCAACCAGTACCGATCCAATGACCGCCACCATTCAGTCTCTGGCCACCTTTGCCATTGCCTTTATTGCCCGCCCGATTGGCGCGGCACTGTTTGGTCACCTCGGTGACCGTATTGGGCGTAAAGCCACCCTGGTCGCTGCGCTGCTGACCATGGGGATTTCCACTGTAGCCATTGGCCTGTTACCCACCTATGCACAAATCGGCATTGCCGCACCGTTACTGCTGGCCCTGTGCCGTTTAGGTCAGGGGCTGGGCTTGGGCGGTGAATGGTCAGGTGCGGTTTTACTGGCCACCGAAAATGCACCGGAAGGCAAACGTGCCTGGTACGGCATGTTCCCGCAACTGGGTGCTCCAATTGGTTTTATTCTGGCCACCGGTTCCTTCCTGCTGTTAGGCGCGTTCATGAGCGAAGAAGCATTCATGAGCTGGGGCTGGCGTATTCCCTTTATTTCCAGTGCTTTACTGGTGATTGTTGGTCTGTGGATTCGTTTAAAACTGCATGAGACACCGGCTTTCCAGAATGTTTTAAACAAACAGAAAGAAGTGAATGTACCGTTTAAAGAAGTCATGACCAAACATTGGGGCATGCTGATTTTAGGCACCATTGCCGCGATCTGTACGTTCGTAGTGTTCTATCTGACCACGGTATTCGCGCTCAACTGGGGCACCACCCAGCTCGGTTATAGCCGCGCCGACTTCCTGGAATTACAGCTGATTGCTACCCTGTGCTTTGCAGCGTTTATTCCACTCTCAGCGATTTTGGCAGAAAAATTCGGCCGTAAAGCCACGTCTATTGGTGTGTGTGTTGTATCGGCGCTCTTTGGTCTGGTTTTTGCCAGCATGCTGGAATCCGGCAATACCTTGGTGGTGTTCCTGTTCCTGTGTATTGGTCTGGCGATTATGGGGCTAACCTATGGTCCAATTGGGACCGTCCTGTCAGAGATTTTCCCGACTTCGGTACGTTATACCGGCTCTGCGCTGACCTTTAACCTGGCCGGTATTTTCGGTGCCTCTTTTGCACCGCTGATTGCCACCAAACTGGCGACCGAATATGGTCTGGCTGCCGTGGGTTATTACCTGACTGCTGCATCTATCTTGTCACTTCTGGCCTTCCTGGCAATTCGTGAAACCAAGCATGATGATGTCAACAGCCAGATTTAAAATGTTCATCTGACTGAAAAACCAGCGTAGAGAACGCTGGTTTTTTATTTGTGATGCAAAATCATACACAAACACACTATTGCATCTGGCCAAGTTTAGAAACAATAAAAGCTTATCCCCACCAGCAGGTCATTGTATGGATTGTCTGATTGAAACCCTTCGGGAAGAACAACTGGTGAAAGTTATTTTGTTGCTGGATGATGGCAAACGCCATGAAGCGGTGCAGTACCTCAGAACAGACAGTCATTTGACTGAAGCAGAAGCCCAGCAGCTGATTGATGAACTGATTCGCCAGCACGGTCTGGCCATGGATGCCTCCAAGGGTGAATGTGCCCCCAAACCGATAGACGACATCAGCACACCTTATTTTGATACTGAAGATCCACCGCGCCCGCAGCTACATACCGAAGCACAAGCCCCGGTCGAAACAGCGGCAAATGGTATTGAAGATTTAAACCGGAACAATCACCGCCTGAATATCGGGGTATTGGTCTTGATTGGCGTCGTGATTCTGATTGCCTTGCTGTGGTGGGTCTTTTAAAACGCCCACCTTTTGGCATTAGCAGAGTTCAATAATATCAATGGTCGGTGGCACCCGAAAACGAAATGGCACACCCACCATCCCAGTACCAACAGTGACAAACACATCGGCATGTTCATGCCGGTACAGGCCTTTTTTATGGCCGACAATCGATACGCGTTTCATTACATAATCGGTCAGCCACGGCAATTCCACCTGACCGCCATGGGTATGCCCCGACAGCATTAAGGGATGAGTTGGCAATTTCGGCACCATATCGACCGTATCGGGGTTATGCGACAAAATCAGCCACGGCTTGTCTTGCGGTAAATCCGGCATATAGCGCATATCGGTACGGCCGGACCATAAATCGCCAATCCCAATCAGGCGGAACTCGTCAAACTCGACAATCTGCCCTTCAATATCAATCACATGATTAACCTCAAGCGCATGTTTGAGCAGTTCCTGAATCGGCGGTCCGGGATACTGTTCATCATGATTGCCGGTCACGGAATAAATTGGCGCTTTAATCTCTTTTAGTATTGCCAGTTCATCGGCCAGTTTATTTTCCGGCTCATAGGTCCAGTCACCTGCCACCAGCACCATTTCCGGTTCTTCCTGGTTAATCTTGGCGACAATCTGCTTGAGCTGGCGTTCATGCCCGGAAAACAGACCAATGTGCAGGTCGGCAATCAGGGCAATTCGGACCGGGCGTTGCAAGGGCTGATCGGGCAGCATCTGATAGCGGGTGGTTTTGACCAGAATCAGATGTGGCTCAATAAAACGCGCATAGACCAGCACACCACTGACCAGCCCGATAAAAATGGCTTCATGCAAGGAGTAATAGCCAATCCAGCCGGCATAAATACTAAAGAAAAACAGCGGAATTAATAAGTAAGACAGATAAAAGGCCAGCAGATGCACAAAGGCTTTAAAGGGATGAATCGTTTCTGTATTGGCCTGACTACGCCATGCCTGCGACACAGCCCAAACTGCCAATATGGCCAGGCCGATATAGAAATACAGTATAATTGATTGGCTATCCCACATAGTTATGCCCGACTCTCCCCCGGCGACTAAATTCGTCCGTTCTTATATTTATCTTTTCACAGCTGGCAATTATACTCAAACCAAATTTTGGACTTGTTTTAGACAATATGATACATCCTGACAAATTTAATTTGCAATCAAATACATACGCGAGAAGTTCTATGTCTTCTTCTACCGCGGCCATGCTGTTGAGTTGCAGTTTAGTGTTGGGAGTCAGTGGCTGTTCAACCCTGCCCAAACAGATTGAACATCCGGTTCAAATGGCTTTTGAAACGCCAACCGAGCATACCCATCTGGCCCAGATTGTATTGCCGCTGCGTGAAAAAAATCCGCAGCTGACCGGTTATCGGGTGCTGTACGATCCGCTGGAAGCCCTGTCAGCACGCTTGTATTTAATTGATAAGGCAGAAGAAACCCTAGACCTGCAATATTATATCTGGGACAACGACAAAATCGGGGCGCTGGCACTACATTCAATTATTCGCGCAGCTGATCGCGGCGTGAAAGTGCGCTTGCTGGTCGATGATAACAATGCCAAGAAAATGGAAGGTATTTATCTGGCGCTGGACCAGCACAGCAATATCGACGTCAAGCTATACAATCCGTACCGCTTCCGTAAATACCGCGCCATGGACATGGTGCTAGATTTAAAACGTATCAACCGGCGCATGCACAATAAAAGCTTTATTGCCGATAACCAGATTGCCCTGATTGGCGGGCGCAATATGAGTAACCAGTATTATAACGTCAGCGACAGCTATCAGTTTTCCGATGTCGATGTGATGCTGGTTGGTTCTGCCTCCGATGAAATCATTCACTCCTTTGATGAATACTGGAATGATGATTATGCCTATTCGGTCAAGCAGCTGGTCAATCCACAGCAGCATCATCTGCGTTATGAAAGCCTGAAACAGCAGCTCGAAGACCATTCTGCAGAAGTGGCGGTACAAAATTATCTTGATTTAGCCACACGCTCCCAAGCCATTGAACAGTGGTTTAACCACAAAATCCAGTTTGACTGGGTCAAAGCAGAAGTGGTGAAAGACTCGCCAAGCAAGATTAAAGACCGCGCACCCAAAGAAGAATTACTGAATTTCCAGCTGCTCAGTCATCTGGAAAAACCGACTGAAAGTGTGGATATTATTTCGGCCTATTTTGTACCGGAAGAATCCGGGGCTGACCGCTTAAAACAGCTGGCCAATGACGGCGTACAGGTGCGGGTACTGACCAATTCCTATAAGGCCAATGACGTTCCGCTGGTACACGCGTTTTATGCCAAATACCGTCAGGACTTACTGGAAAATGATGTCGAGCTGTATGAGTTTTTATATGCACCCGAGGCCGAGCATCTGAACAGCAATACCGAAGAACTGTCGAAAAAAGCCAAAGTCAGCTTAAAAGGTCTGAGCCGTTCCAGCCTGCATGCCAAACTGATGGCACTGGATGAAAAACAGGTCTTTATTGGCTCTTTTAATTTTGATCCGCGTTCGGCCTATTTAAACAGTGAAATTGGCGTATTGCTCAACAGTCCGACGCTGGCGAGATCGGTGCATCAGACCATGGATGCCAATTTATCCAAATATGCTTACCGTCTGGTGCTGGATGCACAAAACAACATTAACTGGCGTGTCGTAAATAGCAAAGGTGAAGAACGCGTATTTGTTAAAGAACCAAAAATGAAATGGTATGAAAAAGCAGCCATGAAAATCATTTCCTGGCTGCCAATTGAGGGCTTTATGTAAGCCTGCAACACAGGTTAAAGCTTAAGCACTGGCCTGCTGAATCAGGACTTTTTGATGCAGCTGCTCCAAGCCCTCAATCATCTTGTTTTGAACCAGCGAGGTCAGGCTTTCCACCGTATGCCCTTCTACCGAAATCGGGTTTAGAGCCATTAAATGTGCGGTGACCTTTGGCATTTCCAGCACATTTTTAACATGCTCAATAAAGGTCATTTCATTGATAAACGGCGCTACGGTATCCAGCTCGCCCTGCTGGTTGATATAACAGATCAGGCAGATTTGCACCGGACGCTGCGCTTCAATTGCCGCGCCCAATAAACGGCCATGTACTTTTTTAATTTTAGTCCCATCCGAAGTCGTGGCCTCCGGGAAAAACAGTACCGGCACATCCTGTTTTAAAAACTGGGTAATCTGGTCGCGGATTTTAATCGAATCTCCCGAACCGCGTTTAATAAATAAGGTCCCGCCACCTTTGGCCAACTTTCCAAACACCGGCCATTGCTCAATTTCAGCTTTGGCCAGAAAAAATACCCGCGCACCTGAACCGAGCACCGGCACATCTAGCCATGACACATGGTTGCTGACCCATAAGGCCGGCTGGGTGGGAATTTCTCCATGCACTTCGACTTCAATATTGAACACCTTGCACAACTGACGGCAAAAATGCTGCACATAACGGGTATTCTGCGGATTATTCGGCTGCTTATACAAGCTGTGACGATACACCAGATAAAAGCCTTCGCTCACCGCTGCCAGACCGGCAGTGATTTTTTTAGAATAGAGAAAAAATTTGGACAGACTATTCATTGAAGCGGATGAAGATAAAGAAACTTGAGACATAGCATAATCGTGAATTGCGAAAATCACAGCAAGAATTGTTCAGAGAACTGTATTCTATCTTGAAGCAATTGACCAGACATTGATCATAAGCATCGAAAAACTGTCCAGATCGCTCAATTGAAATGCGCTATACCAATTCTTCTACAGTCTTGCTGCAATGGATAAATCCACAGCAAATCCCTTGATGTAATGATCATGCTGATGAATCAGATACAACGATCAAGCTTTCCATGCCTCCCTCTCACAAAGAGGATGATACTGATTCCAAATTGAGGATTGTGAGGATTCGCCTGCTTTTTGTCATGCTGCTGTAATCATCTTCATCTAGTTCACGCAGCTGGCGCTTTTTGCTCTAGAATAGAATTTTCATGAGGAGAAATGCCCAGGTGCCAGATTACCAGCAACATCAAGGTGGTGAACGCGTTGTGCTCGTGAGCGTCAGCGTACAGATTTTAGAAGACCTTGATGCAGAAGAATTTCATCTGCTTGCAAAATCTGCAGGTGCTGAAGTTTTGCAGCATGTGTTTGCCCAGCGGATTAAACCCGATGCCAAGTTATTTATCGGTTCTGGTAAAGCGGACGAAATTGCTGCGCTGGTTGCAGAACTCGAGGCTGAACTGGTGATTTTCGATCATGCGTTGACGCCGGCACAGGCACGTAATCTTGAAAAAATCATGAAATGCCGTGTGGTCGACCGGACCGAGCTGATTCTGGATATTTTCGCCCAGCGCGCCCGGACCTATGAAGGGAAATTGCAGGTCGAGCTGGCACAATTGCATCACCTCTCCTCACGCCTGATTCGTAGCCGCGGCAATCTGGACAGTCAAAAAGGCGGGATTGGTTTACGTGGTCCGGGTGAAACCTTGCTGGAAACCGACCGCCGCCTGTTAAGAATTCGTATGGGCCAGCTGAAAGCCAAACTGGATAAAGTCCGCCAGACCCGTATGCAGGGTCGTGTGGCCCGTCAAAAAGCCGCCGTTCCTACCGTATCACTGGTTGGCTATACCAATGCCGGCAAATCGACGCTGTTTAATATTCTGGCCAATAGCGATGTCTACGCCGCCGATCAGCTCTTTGCTACGCTCGACCCGACCTTACGCCGGCTGGAATGGGATGGGATTGGTACGCTGGTGCTGGCCGATACCGTGGGTTTTGTCCGTAATCTCTCGCACTCGCTGGTGGAATCATTTAAGGCCACGCTGGAAGAAACTCTGGAAGCGACCTTGTTGCTGCATGTGATTGATTCCAGCAGTCCGGACATGCTGGAACAGATTGAAGCAGTTGAGCGCGTCCTGAAAGAAATTGGCGCAGATGTGCCGGTGCTCAGGGTTTATAACAAAATCGACTGCACCGGCGAGCAGGCCAAAATTGTCTATGCCAAGCCTCATCAGCCGGAGCGAGTGTATATTTCAGCACATTCGGGTCAGGGACTGGAACTGTTACGTCAGGCGGTACATGAATGTCTGATGGGCCAGATTCAAAGTTTTGATGTGGTATTAAAACCGGCCTATGGCAAATTACGCAACCAGTTTTATGAACTGAATGTGATTCAGTCCGAGCACTATGATGAGCAGGGACAACTGAATCTGCGCGTAAATATGGCCCCTGCCAAACTGGAACAGATGATCCGTCAGGCGCACTTGCCGCTGGACGAAATTCTGGGTGCCAAGGCTCAGCAATTTAAACGGCCTTTAGAAGAATTTGAAATTGATGATGAGATCAGTTAAAACTTGAACAGTAAAATATGACCGACTGATAAAAAATGAACAGGCTTAAACGTATCGACTGGCCAGCTTGGATTGGCACACTTCTCTTAATTATTGTATTTCGTGAAACAGCCGTCTGGATTGCGACCTATTTCAACCATCCTGAACTGGGCAACCTGATGGGTTTACTCAGCCTGCTGGTGGTGCTTTTCCTGTGGCGCCGACTGCATAAAATTCCAGCCCGGATTGTCGATACCAACAATAAAATCATGAAAGAAAGTGCGTTTGCCTTTTTACCGATTAGTGCCGGCTCACTGCTGATGCTGACCCATATGGGCAATAAAATTCCGGCTTTTCTGGTGGTGCTGTTTCTCAGCACCCTACTGCCGTTATGGTTGTATGCCAAAATGGCCAAACGCTGGCTCTAGGAGATTAAAACATGCTCGCAATTGTTTATGGCTTTTTAATCACCCTGGTGGCCTATCTGCTTGCCAAACCCTGTAACCAGAAACTGCCGCAAATTCCGGTCATTGTCTTTGGCATGATTTTTATTGTGCTACTGCTGTATGTATTTGGCATTCCCTATGAAGATTATATGGCACAGGTCAATCCGCTGTTTAACCATCTGCTGGGTTATGTGACCGTGGCACTGGCGATTCCGCTGGCGGCCATGCGCTATGATGATCTGCCGCTCAAAGCCATTCTGGGCATTTTGCTGTTTGCCAGCATCAGCGCCGTAGCCTTGCCAATGGGACTGGCCTATCTCTTACATATGGCCGGGGATGACATCATGGCATTTGCCACCCGTGCCGTGACCACGCCAATTGCCATCAATATTGCCACCCTGCTGGAAGCGCCGGTCAGTCTGGCCATTCTGATTGTGATTTTATCCGGGGTGATTGGTGCCGCTTTCTCACCGCTGCTGCTGCGTCATATTAATGATGAGCGCGCCTCAGGACTGGCCTTAGGCCTTGCCGCACATGCGATTGGCACAGCACAGGCCTGGCAACGCGGTAGTGTGGCCGGTCGTTATGCTGCATTTGGGATGGCGGTGAATGCCGTGTTTACCGCAGTCTGGCTGCCAACATTTATACTCTTTATTCAAAAAATGTGACTCAAGAATCAATATTTACATCTTGTGTTGATGAAAAAATATTCTTAAGATGAAAATTGAATTTTTTGAAGTGTATTAAAGGGATAGAAACATGGGAAAATTTAAATATACAGTGGCACTTCTGGCAGCCACATTCAGTGCTGGCGTTTTCGCGGAAGATCTCTCCGGTACCTGGCGCAATATTGATGATAAAACCGGTTCATCCAAAGCCATTTTAGAGATTCGTCAAGAAGCTAATGGCACTTATACCGCTAAAATCGTCAAAGTAACGCCACGTCCGGGTTACACAGCAAAAGAAACCTGTGTCAACTGCCCTGCGCCTTATACCAATCAGCCCATTTTAGGCATGGATGTACTAAAAGGACTGGCGTATAAGGGCAAACACAACTATAGCGGCGGCAAGATTATTGATCCGCTGTCTGGCAATATTTACAGTACCAAAGCTAAACTGAGCAGCAACGGTAAACGTCTAACCCTCAGAGGTTATGTCGGTGTATCGGCCTTAGGACGCAGCCAAACTTGGATTAAAAGCGAATAATTAATCACTTCTCTTTTCACATAAAATGCCACACGTTCGTGGCATTTTTTATTGGTTTTTCTGCATCTTAGTTGCAACTTTAAAATTAATTACCTCTCAAATCGCTTGACTCCTTCCACAACTCGCTTTATACCTTGAATTAACCTCTGTGATAACTTTCGACAATCAAAGGAACTGATATGAAGAAAAATGTATTGATGGGCGCATTTGCAAGCTTCATCTTCAGTGGCTCAGCGTTTGCATCAGACCTAACGGGTATCTGGCAAAGTATTGATGACAAAACAGGCTCACCTAAAGCACTTATTGAAATTACCCAAGCTGAAAATGGCAGCTTTACAGGTAAAATTATTAAAGTCACACCAAGACCAGGCTATACTCCAAAAACTATGTGTGTGAATTGTCCTGCACCTTATACCAACAAACCTTTGGTGGGTTTGGAAGTTATTCATGGCTTAAAGCATGTGGAAAATAACAACTATGCCGATGGACGTATTTTAGATCCACTTACAGGCAAAATGTATAGCCTGAAAGGCCGTTTAGCGTCTAATAATAAACGTCTAACTTTACGTGGTTACGTCGGAATTTCAGCCATTGGTCGGACACAAACGTGGATTCGCCAACAATAAGCGAGTAATTGTGTCGCATCGGTCATTTTTTCTAGATACTCGGGACTTTGTGTCAGTCAATTCACAGATTAGACTAGCCGCAAAGACCGAGTAAGGGAAATAAAATGATTCAGAAATTGGCTTTAGGAATAGCCGTCATCTTCGGCAGTCTAAGCACTTTGGCGATGGCACAAGATTTAGCAGGGACTTGGCAACAAATTGATGATAAAACAGGCTCACCTAAAGCTGTCATCGAAATTCGTAAAGAAGCCAATCAAACCTATACGGGTAAAATTATTAAAGTAACTCCACGTCCAGGTTATACCCCACGTGAACTTTGTAATAAGTGTCCTGCGCCTTATACTGACCAACCTATTTTAGGGATGGATATTTTAAAAGGCTTAAAACAAGTCAAAGATAGCAATAATTACGAAAAAGGACGCGTAATTGATCCATTGGCAGGTCGTATTTACGATGCAAAAATCCGCCTCAACTCGACAGGTAAGCGTTTGACTTTGCGCGCTTATATGGGGGTGTCTACACTAGGGCGCAGCCAAACTTGGATTCGAATTCAATAAAATTCAAAAAAACAGCCACTTTAATAGGTGGCTGTTTTCATTTCGACATCACATTTTTAAATTATAAAGATAAAATATTGTTACCATTCTTCCAGTGGATTATCCACTGTAAACAATTGCTGGTCTTCCAAACGATAAGCCACCAGTTGATGCCCCCAGACACAGCCCCCATCGACATTCTGAATCTGGGCGGAAATAGTTTTGCCTTGCAGCGCGGCCCAGTGCCCAAAAATAATCTGATGCGTTTCAGCTGCAGCCGAAACATATTCAAACCACGGTTTAAAGCCGGCCGGCATCGGATCGTCCAGACTGTCTTTAAAACTGAACTCCAGGCGTCCTTCTGCATCGGTCAGGCGCATGCGGGTTAGATAGTTGACGATACAGCGTAAGCGTTCATTGCCTTGCAAATCATCTGACCAGAGGGCCGGCTCTTTGCCAAACATCTCGGCCAGAAAATGATCCATCACCGCAAAATCGTCATGCTGAATCACCGCTTCAACTTCTTTGGCCAGCGCCTGAGTTTTTTCTGCGTCCCACAAATGCGGAATACCGGCATGGGTAATGATGGTCGATTCATTCGGACAGACACATAACGGCTGCTTGCGTAACCAGTCAATCAATTCATCGCTGTCGATGGCATCAATCACATCGCGGGTCTGGTCTTTGTCTTTAATCTCTTTCAGGCCACGTGCACCAGCCAGCAAAGTCAGGTCATGATTGCCCAGCACTGTGGTCGCAACACCACGATCGGCCAGCTTTTTGACAAAGCGCAACACGCCAAGCGAGTTTTCACCACGTGCCACCAGATCACCGGCAAACCAGATAAAGTCCTGATCCGGATCAAAGCGGATTTCCTTGAGCAAGGCTTTCAGGGCTTCAAAACAGCCCTGTACATCGCCAATCACATAGTTATAACGTGCCATCGTTGTTTTACACCACCATTTGATCTGCCAAAGCCACAAATTCGGCCAGGGTCAGGGTTTCTGGACGTGCCATCGGATCGACACCGGCTTTTTCAAAACCATCTTCTGCCAGCATGCCTTTTAAGCTATTGCGCAAGGTTTTACGACGCTGGGTAAACACATGCGAAACCAGACGCGATAAAGCCTTTTCATTTTTCGCCACAATCGGTTTCACCTCATACGGCTCTAAACGAAACACCGCAGAAGTCACTTTTGGTGGCGGGCTAAAAGAGCCCGGTGGCACTTCAAACAGGAAAGTTGGTTTGCAGTAATACTGAATCATCACCGACAAACGGCCGTATTCTTTGGTATTTGGTGCAGCCGTAATCCGGTCGACCACTTCTTTTTGCAGCATGAAGTGCATGTCTTTGACTTTGTCACCAAACTCCAAGAGATGGAACAACAGTGGGGTCGAAATGTTATACGGCAGGTTACCCACCACACGGAGTGGACGGTCATCTTCAAACAGATTGCTAAAATCATATTTCAGCGCATCGGTTTCAATAATGGTTAAACGTTCCGGATGTGGCACACGCCCCGGCAAACCGGCAGCCAGATCACGGTCCAGTTCCACAACGGTCAAGGCATCACATTCACCAATTAATGGTGAAGTTAAGGCCGCCAGACCCGGGCCAATTTCAACAATATTATCGCCCGGACGCGGATTGACCGAGCGTACAATTTTCGCAATCACACGTTGGTCATGTAAAAAGTTTTGACCAAAACGCTTGCGCGTGTGGTGCCCTTCATCTTTCGGGTTTAAGGCATTAATCTGATACATAAAGATTTCCAACGTGTAATAAAGACAAGATCAGTGACGCGCTAAATCCAGCGCCAAATCAACAGCCACATTCAGGCTTGAGCTTTTCGCAAGACCGCTGCCTGCGAGGGAGAGTGCTGTGCCATGATCAACTGAAGTGCGAATAAACGGCAAGCCCAAAGTAATATTGATGGCTTCACCAAAGCCTTGCGATTTTAGCACAGGTAAGCCCTGATCGTGATACATCGCCAGAACCGCATCGGCATCTTTTAGGTTTTCCGGAGTAAATAAGGTATCAGCCGGCAGGCTTAAACTCATCTGGATGTCCTGCGCGCGATAGCTTTCCAGCACCGGATTAATCACCTCAATTTCTTCCATGCCCAAATAACCGCCCTCACCGGCATGCGGATTTAAACCACAGACCAGAATATTCGGCTGCTCAATTTTAAATTTGGATTTTAAATCGTGGATGAGAATATCAATCACCTGATGCAGACGTTCAGCGGTAATCGCATCAGCCACTGCACGCAGCGGTAAATGCGTAGTGGCCAGGGCCACTCTTAGGGTTTTGGTGGCCAGCATCATCACCACGCGCGGCACGCCCGCAAACTCCTGGTAATATTCGGTATGGCCACTAAAGGCTATACCAGCGTCATTGATGACTGACTTCTGTACCGGCGCAGTCGCTACCCCGACACTTTTGCCTGACATGGCATAATCGGCCGAACGACGTAGCTGTTCCAACACATAAGCGGCATTTTGCGGATTCAGCTCGCCCATCACCACAGCTTGCTGTAAAGGCACATGCTCGACATAGAGCTGCCCTTTTTCTGAAGAAGCAGTTTGCCCGCTGTATTCAATCAGTTCTACCGGCATCTTCAACACTTGCGCACGCTGGGCCAGCATGGCCAGATCGGCCAGAACCACAACGGGACGCTCATCTACACGGTCGGCAAGATGCAGACAAATATCCGGGCCAATGCCGGCAGGTTCACCACTGGTCACATATAAAGGCAGCATGATTGATCCTAAACAATAAGGCATCTCCCATTATAAGCAGACTTTGACCGCAGCGGCCGTGAATTCTGCTGAAGATTCGGGCAGATTGGCCGGTTTTGGGGCAATCTAAACTGCTTTTGAAGGCGGATATTTAGCTGAAAGTTGATCAGTACTAGGCACGGCAGATGGATGTTCTTGGCAAGTCTTTTCTTTTCTCAGGATTTTGATTAAAATACAGCGCTTGAAATTTTATATTTTCATTGTGGTTCTCGACAATTTCGTTTAGAATCTCGTCTCCTTTTTGTTTGGACTGATTCACCGTCCAAACCAACTATAATAGGTAGTGGTTTAATGAAAACTCTCAGCGCTAAGCCAGCTGAAGTTCAACACGACTGGTACGTTGTTGATGCTTCTGGCAAAACTTTAGGTCGTCTTGCGACTGAAATCGCTCGTCGTTTACGCGGTAAGCATAAGACTTCTTATACTCCTCACGTTGACACTGGTGACTACATCGTTGTTATCAACGCTGAACAAGTTCAAGTAACTGGTAACAAGTCACTTGACAAAAAATACTATCGCCACACTGAATTCCCAGGCGGTTTAAAAGAAACTAACTTTGAAAAGTTAGTTGCTCACAAACCTGAAGAAATCTTCCAACGCGCTGTGAAAGGCATGTTGCCAAAAGGTCCTCTTGGTTATGCAATGATCAAGAAAATGAAAGTGTACGCTGGTAGCGAGCATCCTCATACTGCTCAACAGCCACAAGTTTTGGATATCTAAGGGATACAGCACATGGCTACTAACTATGGTACAGGTCGCCGTAAGACCGCAACTGCACGTGTTTTCTTATCTGCTGGTACTGGTAAACTCGTGATCAACAACCGTTCATTAGAGCAATATTTCGGTCGTGAAACTGCTCGTATGGTTGTTCGTCAACCTTTAGAGCTTCTTGAAGCAACTGAAAAATATGACCTTTACATCACTGTTGCTGGTGGTGGTATCGGTGGTCAAGCAGGCGCGATCCGTCACGGTATTACTCGTGCATTAATCGCTTCTGACGAGACTTTAAAACCTGCTCTTCGTCAAGCTGGTTTCGTTACTCGTGACGCTCGTGAAGTTGAACGTAAGAAACTTGGTTTACGTAAAGCACGTAAACGTCCTCAATTCTCTAAACGTTAATTCGTTTACCGAGTTGGACAAAAAGCCTTGGTTTATCCAAGGCTTTTTTATTGGCTGTTATTTTAAAGATAAAAGAATTTATTGTTCAGGTACATCTTTACCCCAACTGCCCTCATGCAGCCAGAAGGCCTTGCTGAAATAATAGTTCACTACCCCAATTCCTAAGCAGAACATCAGAAACACAAGTTTTATCATCATACTGCGCCGCTCCTGTTATTTTTTTATAATCTAACCCATTTTCACCCGATTCATCCTTTTTCGCTTCGTGCTTTTTAGGTTGAATTTTAGTATCCTAACTGATTCATTTTGCTGCTTACTGATTTATGTCCTTGGAAAATACACCGCTACAGGGAATTACACTATACAGTCATGCAGACGATTTCCGCTCGCACTGGATTCGCCTGGTACTGGCTGAGAAGAATATTAAATATCATCTGGTCCTGGTCGACCATGAAGATGAAGATTTAGCCAGCCTGAATCCTTATAATCGCCTACCCATGCTGGTAGAGCAAGATTTAAAACTGTTCCATGCCCCAATTATTTCCGAATATGTTGATGACCGCTACCGGCAAAACAAGCTCTATGCCGATGCACCAGCACCCCGCGCAGAGCAGCGCCAATACATCTGGCGTTTTGAGCAGGACTGGCTAAAGCTGGCCGATATCCTGCTTTGCCATGAAGATACCCTGAATAGCGCAGCACAGGCCAAGGCACAAAAGCAGCTTCGTGATACACTGGTCTCACTCACACCATTATTTCAGCATTTCCCTTATTTTATGGCGGAAAACTTTGGCATCCTGGATTGTATGCTGGCCCCAATTTTCCTGCGCCTGAAAGCCATGGGCATTGAACTGCCAAAACAGCATTGCCGCCCGATTCATTTATATTGCCAGCGAAATTTTAGTCGCCCTGCATTTGTAAAATCCTTAACCGTGCAGGAAAAAAACCGCTATAGCGAATTTTTAATAAATAAGTAGAGAGTAGATATGTCTGAACAGGAACTCAACTTAAGCCCAACCCGTCCCTATCTAGTGCGTGCCATTTATGAATGGATTTGCGACAACCAGCTTACACCGCATATTCTGGTCGATGCCACCCAACCCAACACCATGGTGCCAGAGCAGTTCATTCAGGATGGCCAGATTGTGTTAAATATCGTGCCACATGCAGTCCATGGCTTGCACATCTCCAATGATGCCATCAGCTTTTCGGCGCGCTTTGGTGGCGTAGCACGCGATATTTATGTACCCATTGCTGCAGTTTTGGGGATTTATGCTCGCGAAAATGGCCAGGGTTTATTCTTTGATCCAAGTGAATATGAACATATCCAAAATGATCCAAATGCTTTAAAATCAAGCACAGAGGAACAAACTGAAACACCAAAGAAAAAACCAAGCCTAAGATTATTAGATTAAAAAAGAAATAGGAGTAAATGCATGGCTTTTGATTTAGTACAATACTTTAGCGATCAGGTTAAAATTCAAAAGCCTCAGCTTTTGCAGCAGTACGATGCTGATAGCCGCAATGCATATATCCAGGAACTCAATGCGCTAACTCTAGGCAAACTGATTCGTCTGTGGCGCGAAGATGACAATAAGCTCTATCAGGAAATCAAGACCCTCGATCCGCTGTATATTCAGGAAGTGTCCCGTCATCTGACCACTTCGGTACACAACCAGTCTGAACTGCCTAAACCTGAACTCGAACACGGTATTAGTGAAATTTTAAGCCTGCAACTGACCGAATTAAAACAGCTGGATGAAACCGGTAACTTTGGCAGCAACGGCTTAAAAGAGCTGCTACAGGGTCAAATTGAACATCTGTCAGGTCAGGCAGATGATTGGGTTTGGTCAACAAACGAGCTAACAGAGTTAAAGGGCTCTAAACCCCTTCCCCAAGAAGAGCTATCATTAGATGATACGATGAAGGAGTTTAATCAAATGTTACATCAACAAGCCGATCATGCGCCAGTAGAAAGCACAGTCGCAGCAGAACCGACTGTTCCAGGCTGGGCCAAAGTTTTGGAACCTGTCGTAGCAATTGCGATTCTATGGATTCTATATTGCGCAGCAAGCCAAATGTTTGCTTAAGCAGTCTGATTCCAAACCGCCTGACATAGGCGGTTTTTTATGGCTGAAATTTTCCAATAAATAGTTCAGTCTCCTTGTACGTTTTGGCTTACATTGAATGAAGATAATTGAGGCTAGGCGTACACACAGAATTTTCGTATTCTAAATTCATCAGGAAACAGGATGTTTCCCAAACGAAAAACAACAATAATAAGTTTGTACACCAGGATCGTGAGGTACGACAGGAGTTATACCTAAAGCACGAAATACGAAGAAACCCCGTCAGGATGATGGGGTTTCTTTTTATTTATTGCTTATCCTACTTTTGTAGCACCTTACCCACTACGGAAATAGACAGCTTTCACCTAGCTAAGCGGCGAAAGTATGACCTGAGATAAGCTGCTTACTAAACCTTTCTATCATCCTACTCTTAAAGAAGGATTAGGAACTACATTGAAAAATACTAGTCGGCAGTTCAATGAACCTTAGAGATGGTTTAGAGAGCATAATAAAAACTCATATTCCCTGTAGATAAGCCTGCAATAAACGCATATTCAACATAAAACTCTGTCATGTTGAATACATATAACACGGTACACACCAAGCCAAAGACCACTAATCCAGACATTACGGGTGCTGCCTTATACTCTGCATGCTTATATATTGGGGTTTGTACAATAGAATAATGTAATTTTTTTCGATTAATATAAAAGCGATTAAAAAGCGGTAAACGGATAATCAATATATACATCAGCACAATTCCGAGAATCCAATGTATTACCACCATCCAGTAGTTCAATAACACATGATCAGGATACATACCAATAGCCACAAAAATAACTGAAATACAGAGATTTAACAGCAAATAGCTGGGATAAAATTTTCTATACATGGATTATTTTTTAATAATTTTATTTATATTGAAGCACTATAACTTTATTAAAAGCATAAAAAAATCCCCCTGCTGTTTAAGCTCGGGGGATTTTGAATTAATGAGCTGGCGATGACTTACTCTCACATGGGTAACCCCACACTACCATCAGCGCTAAGAGGTTTCACTTCTGAGTTCGGGA